>RFQN01000340.1 GCA_009924965.1 Verrucomicrobiota bacterium | reverse complement strand
TCAAAAGTGTATACCTTATCCAGATTTGCCCTATCCCGCTTGTGGATTTAAGGATAGTATTTATTTTGCTTTGAGCACGGATACTAATGCTGCTTTGTATCATACTACACCCCTTTATAATGAATATTATGCTCATTTGAATTCATTCCCCAACATCATCAATTCCTTATTATTTAGTCCAACTATAGTTCGTCCATGGGCTACGCAAATAAGTTATACTACAGCAACGTTAAATAGTCAATCTTGGGTAGCCAATACCACAAACTTTCCGATAACACAAAGAGGTTTTTGCTATGGCCTAAGCCCTCAACCTTCGGGTAATAGTACACCAGTGGCCCCAGGCACAGGTCCGTTTAGTGCCCCCATTGCAGGCTTACAACCCAATACTACCTATTACATCCGCGCCTATGCTACCAATAGCTTGGGTACGTTTTATTCTGCAGATAGTACCTTCAAAACGCTAAAACCCAATACGGCACCAATCATTAGCAGTATAGCTAATACCAATTTCTGCACCGCCGATTCTATTGGTTTTGTAGTGGTAGATAGCGAAACAACACCGGTGCATATGCAATACAGTGTCAGCTCTAGCAATCCAGTCCTATTGCCACTAAGTGGGCTCAGCATCAGTGGCGTAGACACGCAAAAACAATTTCACTTCATCCCCACAGCAGGACAAAGTGGAAGCTCTTTAATTACAATCCAAGCAACAGATAGCAATGGCTTGCAAAGTAGTATAAGCTTCACGCTTAGTGTGGGCAGCCTACCAACCCTTAGCACACAAGCACAAGGGCCAACTACTTTCTGTACCGGCGATAGTGTACGCTTGCAAGTGAACGCTCCCAACACATATAGCTATCAATGGTATAAGAATGGAACCATCATTGCAGGCGCCTTACAAGCTAGCTATAAAGCAACACAGAGTGGTACCTATACCTGCGAACTGCATATGGGTAATTGCGTAGGAACAAGCACGGCTCAACAAATACAAGTAGTACCCGCACCTATAGCCAGCATCTCTACCCCCAACACTACGGTGATTTGCAACGGACAAGGGGCTTTACTACAAGCTACTACTGGAGTAGGCTATACCTATCAATGGACCATGAATGGCTTTGATATAGCAGGCGCTACCAACCCAACGTATACAGCTACCATAGGCAGCTACTATACGGTGAAAGTGAGCAATGGCTATTGCGCACGCACTTCATCACCCATTACCATAACGGTAAACACAGCACCGGTAGCCATCATTCATTGGAATGGCACGCAGTTATTTTCACCGATAAGCTTTTACAGTTATCAATGGTATCTTAATGGCGTACTCATCCCCGGCGCTACAGGACAATATTATACCCCAACGCAAGCAGGTTTGTATTATGTAATGGTGGGCAATGAGAATGGTTGCAAGAGCTTATCGCCCAACTATAACCTCCTCACTTTATCTATCAATAGCTTAAACACACCAAGCTTAAGTATCTATCCCAACCCTACAACAGGCATGCTGCAAGTAGACAACTTCAAAGAAGGCACGCTATATGTTTACAATGCTATGGGGCAGCTCATCATTCAACAAACAGAACCGATCATAGACTTAAGCAAGCATGCCAACGGCATCTATCATATCAGAGCCTACAACAGCGCACAAGAGCTGATAGGTATAGGAAGGGTAGTGAAGGAGTAAAAAATGCTACAATAATATTAAAAAACCACCTTAAGAAAGGTGGTTTTTTAATATTA
>RFQN01000339.1 GCA_009924965.1 Verrucomicrobiota bacterium | reverse complement strand
CCATGGCGCGAGAACGCGACCTGCATCACGCGCAGGATGTCCTTCTGCATCTGCAGCGAAGGCTTCTGGCCGGCCGGCTGGTCGAGCGCCTTGAGGATGGCTTCGAGGTCGGCTTGGGTGCCGCAGCGCGCGAGCGCGAGGGCGGCGTTGACGGCCGCTTCGCCATTGGCGTGGGTCGCGGTGACGCGGGCGCGCCATGCATCGACGGGCTGGGCTTCCACGAGTTGGCGGGCGGCGAAGCGCACCCAGCGGTCGGCGTGGCCGAGGAGGCTCCAACCCTTGTCGAGGTTCGCGGCGGAAGCCGGCTGCAGGCGGAGCGCTTCGAGTTCGCGGCGGAGGGTCTGCTCGGGCGTGGACTTGTACCAATCGACCTGGGCGGTGGATTCCGCGCCCGTGTAGGTGATGCGGTAGAGGGCCGACTGGCCGCCACGGCCGCCGATGGTCACGTACATGTGGCCGTCCTGAGGGCGGATGATGACGTCGGTCACGGAGAACGGCTTGCCGCCGGCGAAGACTTCCTTGGTGGCCGTCCAGCCGCCGCCGTTCGGCGTGAGGTGGATGGCGTAGAGCGTGGCGTAGGTCCAATCGCAGGCGAAGAACGCGCGCTGATACTTGGCCGGGAATTTGGCGCCGAGGCCGAGTGCGGAGCCCGTCGGGCTGCCGGGGCCGACGTCGACGAGCGCGGGTTGGGCGTCGAGGACCATCGGCTGGTTGTTGCCGGAGCCGGAGCGCCAGCCCAGTTCGCCGCCTTCGGTGGCGAGGTAGATACGCGTCGGGCGGTACCACGGAGCGCCCATGTCCCATTCCATGTCGGAGTCGTAGACGAACAGGTCGCCATCGGGGGCGCGAGAGACGTCGTAGGCGTTGCGGAAGCCCGTCGTCACGGCGCGGAAGTTCTTGCCGTCCTGGTCGACGCGGCCGATCCAGCCGCCGGTGGCCTTGATGCCGACCGCGTGGCCGTTGGGGTCTTCGAACTTCTTGAGCAGGTCGTCCTCGTCCCAGCGATGGGCCGGCGCCGGCACTTCATCGGCCGGCATCTTGGTGTGGTTGCCGGCGACGATGAGGATGGAGCCGTCCTTGGGGTCGAGGATGAGCTGGTGCGGGCCGTGTTCGCCCGAGCCTTGGAACGAGCGGAGCTTTGTCTGCTCGGAGTAAGAATTATCGCCCTTCGGGTCGCGCAGGCGCCAGAGGTCGCCCTTGCCCCTTTCGGCGGTCAGCGCGTAGAGCGCGCCGTGGGCGTAGAGGAGGCCGTGGGCACCGACGAGCGACGTCTCGATCTTGGTCGCGACGGGCTTGTTGGCGTCCTTCATGGAGACGTGCCAGAGCGTGCCGCCTTGGTCGCCGGCGATGAAGTCGCCCTTCGGGTCGGCGACGAGGCTGACCCAGGAACCCTGTTCGGAACGTGGGACCGTGTAGAGTAGTTCGGCCTTGAAGCCGGGCTGGAGCACAAGCGATTCGGGCGCGGCGACGGACCCGGCGGAGCCGTTGCCCTTCTTGGCGTTGCCGGCGGTCTTACCCGCGCCGTTGCCGAAGACGTTGCCCCAAGGCGCTTCGCCGAGCGGCTTCACGGTCGTGGCCTTTTCCCACTTCGCATCGTCGAACTCGGCCGTCTGCCACTTGGCGTCAGGCTTCGCGTTGGTCACGCGCCAGGTGGCGTTGGATTCCGCGAGGATGTTCTTACCGGACTCCAGGCGCACGACCAGTGCGGCGATGCCGCCGTCATTGCGGGCGAGCACGGCGATGGTGTTGCGGCC
>RFQN01000338.1 GCA_009924965.1 Verrucomicrobiota bacterium | reverse complement strand
GACGTACGGTTACCTAAGCGCGGAATACACGATCAAGGCGGCCGACAACCTCCGCTTCGCCGCCTTCTACGACTACGGTTTCGTCAACAAGGACGCCGCTCGGTTCAGCCTCTCCGAAGCCAACTCCGACGTCGGGGTCGGCATGCGCATCCTGCTCGGCGGCGCGGTCATGCGCCTCGATTTCGGCTATCCTTTGCAGACCACGAAGAATCCCTCTACGGGGGCCGACCTCAATGGAGGCGGCATGAAGTTCAACTTCAGCTTCGGCACCGTCTTTTGATTGCCTTCCCTGAGTCCAACCTCCTTCCTTTCCCTACTATGAAGCCGTTTTTCCTAGCCCTTGCTTTTGCCGCCGTCACCTTGCGTGCCGCCGCTCCTAACGTCGGCGTCGTCGACGCCGAAGAAGTGATGAAGAAGTACGGCAAGGCCGTGGCCATCCAGGGCGACATCCAGAAGTCTAAGGACGCCGCCCAGGCCGCCATCAACGAGCGCGGCAAGGAAGTCGACGCCATCCGCGCCGAACTGGACGCCATCCAGAAGCGCGGCCAGAGCCCCCTCCTCAGCGAGGCCGGCAAGAAGTCGGTCCAGACCGAATTCCAAGCTAAGGTCGAAGTCTACCAGCAGCGCGGCGCCGAGCTCCAGAAGTTCATCCAGGAAGCCAACGCCACCATCCAGCAGCGTCAGGCCGAGATGACCAAGACGATTGGCGCCGAAGTCCGCGCCGAGGTCGAAAAGATCTCCAAGGCGAAGTCCCTGCAGCTCGTCCTCCCGAAGGGCATCTCGCTCTACACCGACGCTTCGCTCGACATCACGGACGAAGTCGTGAAGGTCCTGAACGATAATTACAAGCCGGCGCCCGCCGCCGCTCCCGCTGCCCCCGCCGCTCCGGCGGCTCCTGCCGGCGACAAGCCGGCCGCGAAATAACCGCAACCGCCCCTGCCAGTCAGGGGCGCTTTGTTTCAGCCCATGGCCATCTCCCTCGACATCACGCAACTGGTCGCCCTCACCGGGGCTACTGAGGTCGAGGGTGGTTATGCGGGCAAGGTACGCTCTTTGGCTTCTTTGGCGGAAGCCGGCCCGGAGGACTTATCTTTCTTGGGCAACCCCAAGTATGCGACTGAGGTGCCTAGCTCGAAGGCCGGCGTGATTTTGGTGCCCGCCGATTACGCCGGGCAGCCCGTCGCTGGGCAGGCCTTCCTGCGCGTCGCCAAGCCTTCCTATGCCTTGGCCCTCGTGTGCGCCGCCATCGAGGCCCAGCTTTGGCCCAAACCGCCTGCTGGCATTCACCCGAGCGCGGTGGTCGATGCGCAAGCCGTCGTGGACGCCTCCGCTCACGTCGGCCCGCTCTGCGTCATCGGTGCCGGCGCCCACGTCGGAGCAGGTGCGGTGCTCGAGGCCCATTGCCTGATCGGAGTCCAAGCCGTGGTCGGCGCAGGTTCCTGGCTGAAGAACGGCGTGACCATTGCGGACTATTGCCGCGTGGGCGCGCGTTGCCGCCTGCAGGCCGGCGTGGTCATCGGTTCGGATGGCTTCGGCTATGAACCCGCCGGTGGCCAGATCCACCGTATCCCGCAGATCGGCAACGTCATCCTCGAGGACGACGTCGACGTCGGCGCCAACACCACCATCGACCGCGCGCGTTTCAGCCAGACCGTCATCGGTCGCGGCACTAAGATCGATAACCTCGTGCAGATCGCCCATAACGTCCGCATCGGCCAGCAATGCCTCATCACGGCGCAGGTCGGCATCGCCGGCAGC
>RFQN01000337.1 GCA_009924965.1 Verrucomicrobiota bacterium | reverse complement strand
GACGTCCTGGTCGAACGCTTCGCCGGTGTGACCGTTGATGAGCATGGCCTTGCCGGTTTCCGGCAGGCCCGCCTGCTTGAGGTATTCGCGGATCTTCTGCTCGGGGATGCCGTCGAAGATCGGGGTGGCGACCTTGAGGCCGAGCTTGGAACAAGCCCAACCGAGGTGCGTTTCGAGCACCTGGCCGACGTTCATACGGGAAGGCACGCCCAGCGGGTTGAGGCAGATGTCGACCGGGGTACCGTCCGCGAGGAACGGCATGTCTTCGACCGGGACGATGCGGGCGACGACGCCCTTGTTGCCGTGACGACCGGCCATCTTGTCGCCGACCTGGATCTTGCGCTTGGTGGCGATGTAGACCTTGACGTTCTTGATGGCGCCGCCCTCGTCGATGCCCTGTTCGATGGCTTCGACCTTGCGGGCGCGCTCCTGCTCGAGCTCGTCGAAGCGGCGGTGGTAGCCGTCGACGATCTGGCGGATCTTCTGCTTCACCGGCGAGTCGTTCATCTCGATGGTGCGAGAGACGGAGGCCAGGCGACGCAGCAGCGTCTTGGTGATCTTGCGGTTGGCCGGGATGATGGCTTCACCGGTCTCGGAATTCTTGACGTCCAGCGGGATCTTTTCGCCGAGCAGGATGTTCGAGAGGGACTCCGTCATTTCCTCGCGGAGGCGGGAGTCGGCGGTGCGGTACTCTTCGTTGACCTTCTTGAGGGCGCGGCGCTGGTCGTTCGGGGAGAGGCGGCCGTCGTCCTTATCGGTGCGCGAAGAGACCTTCACGTCCATGATGATGCCGGAGATGCCGGAAGGCACGCGGAGGGAGGTGTCCTTCACGTCGCGGGCCTTCTCGCCGAAGATGGCGCGGAGGAGCTTCTCTTCCGGGGCGAGGTCGCCTTCGGACTTCGGGGTGATCTTACCGACGAGGATGTCGTCGGGCTTCACTTCGGCGCCGATGCGGATGACGCCGTCGCGGTTGAGGTTGCGGAGCGCTTCCTCGCCGAGGTTCGGGATGTCGCGCGTGATCTGTTCCGGCCCGAGCTTGGTGTCGCGGGCGGTGACTTCGAACTCTTCGATGTGGATCGAAGTGAACACGTCGTCCTTGAGCATGCGCTCGGAGAGGAGGATCGCGTCTTCGAAGTTGTAGCCGTTCCACGGCATGAAGCCAACGAGGACATTGCGTCCGAGGGCGAGCTCGCCCTTGTCGGTGGCGGCGCCGTCAGCGATGACGTCACCGGCCTTCACCTTGTCGCCGCGACGGACCAGCGGACGCTGGTTGAAGCAGGTCGAGGAGTTGGTCTTCAGGAACTTGCGGAGGTCGTAGACGTAGACGCCCTTGGCCGGCTCGCTCTTGAACTTCTTGTTCTCGAGGGAATGGGCGGGGACTTCGCCGTCCTTGGTCACGATGATGCGACGGGCGTCGGCGGCGGCCACGATGCCGGGGCCTTCGGCGACGACGACGGTCTTCGAGTCGATGGCGACGCGGCGCTCGAGGCCGGTGCCGACGTAAGGAGCTTCGGTGATGACCAACGGCACGCCTTGGCGCTGCATGTTGGAACCCATGAGCGCGCGGTTCGCGTCGTCATGCTCCAGGAACGGGATGAGCGCGGCGGCGACGGAGACGACCTGCTGCGGGGAGACGTCCATGTAGTCGACGTCTTCCGGGTCGACTTCGAGGATGTCGTCGCGCGAGCGGACGGTGACCTTGCCCTTGAGGCGGCTGGACTCGTCGAGCTCGGAATTGGCCTGGGCGACCTTGAACTTCTCTTCCTGGTC
>RFQN01000336.1 GCA_009924965.1 Verrucomicrobiota bacterium | reverse complement strand
CAGCGCCCTCCTCAACCCGATGTGGACCGGCGTGTGGAACACCCAGCGCCCCAACCAACCTCCGCACTGGCTCATCAGCGGACGGGACGACCAAGACGCCGGCCTCCAGATGGTCTCGCTGTCCGGCGAATCCGACTACCCCGCCCCCATTTGGCTGCCTTGGCAGAAAGACTACACCCCGACGCCGGCCAACCTCATTCCGCTGGTCGCCACCGGCAGCGCGAGCGGCCCTGAAACCGACAAGCCCAGCGGCCTGGTGACCTTGCCGCGCTTGACCCTCCCGGACGATGCGTTCGGCAAATACGCCTACTGGGTCGGCGACGAAGGCATCAAGGCACGCTTCAACCTCTTCGACGACCGCACCGTCGGCACGGCGAACTCCGCAGGCAACCTCCTTGCGTTCCGCAACCCGGTGACGCCAGGTCTAGCTCTACTCAAAGGCTTTGAGAACTACACCCCCAACGATGGGCTCGAGCGTAGCCAGACCTTCGGCGACCTGCGCAACCTCACCGGCTTCGACGATGGCACCGCGACCCCTCCGAACTCCAACCGCCTCTTCCACGACCTATCGGCCAGCTCCGCCGGCGTGCTCGCGGACTCCTACCACGGCGGCCTGAAGCGCGACCTCTCCTTGGCCTTTGAGCTGAGCGATGCGGCCTTCAACCTCACCGAATTCGGCGGCGGCAACGCCGGCGCGGCGGCGACCGGGACCGCGAACGGCGTCGAACCCATCGCGATGCGGATCCCGCTCGATGGAAATTCCCTCGTCTCCACCCCGGTCTTCAACCGCAGCACCACGGAAGGCGAAGTCCGCGGCCCGACCTGGTGGGCCCTGCGCGACTACCACCGGCTCTACAAGCAGATCGGCTGGGACACCAGCGGCACGCCCACGCTGAAGGCGCGTACGTTCTACCCGAACGCCAGCCGCACCATGCCACCCACGGCGAACGCCGACCCCAACAACGTCCGCCAGACGACGTATAGCTATGCCCTGACCTACAACGGCGACCATGCCACGCTCAACCCGCAGGCCATGGACTTCGGCAACTTCTGGAACCTCGGCACCAAGCCGGTACCGCGTCCAATCAACGTCGCCGCCACGCCCTATATCCATCGCGTGATGATGGTGTTCAGCGTCAACCTGGAAACCTTCAACAACGGCGGCGCCGCCATCTACTTCAACCTGACGCCGATCGTCGTCGTCCATAACCCCTACAACGTGGCGATGAAGTTCGAAGCCCGCAACGGCGCCGCGGGGACTTACGCCCTCGCGGTGTCGTTCACGAACTGGGACCAGTGGATCTTCCGCTACAAGCGGTACGCCGCCTACGGCACGGGCCCGACGTCAACGTATGAGATTCCGCTCAGCTCGTTCTTCATGCAGCAGGACGACCAGCAGGCCAACGCGAACGACATGTTCCGCCTGTACCTCCCCGACTTCACGCTCAAGCCCGGCGAATTCCGCGTGCTCTCCTGCAGTTCTCCGAACATGCAGGACTGGAAACGCGTCGTGGAACTCTCCAACGCCTTCAACCAGTCCGGCGGCTTCAACGACACCCTCAATGATTGGGGCTTCGGCGAAGCCTCCCGCTGGTTCTACGACGACGCCTTCGGTTTTGAAGTCCTGCCCGCCGGCGATTTCCGCATCCGCCAAGGGCTGGCCTGCTGGCCCGGGGACGTCATCAACAAGACCGCCTCCACCGCCAACTTCTACAGCAAGTCGAGCGAGCACACCGAACTTTTCTACCGCGACCTCAACCCGGCGCGCGT
>RFQN01000335.1 GCA_009924965.1 Verrucomicrobiota bacterium | reverse complement strand
CTTTATCGCTCAAATGGGGTAATTCGCTGGTCAGGGCAGGGGGGAGTGTTTAATTTTATCCCGTTACGGTGAAGTCTCCCGCGCCCCAGTCTCCCCGCCCTCGGCAGGGGTTCTCCCTCGTCCTATCCATGGTCGTCATGACCATGATGGTGATGGTGGTCGTCGTGCTCGCCTCGTTCCTAAAGGTCGAGTCTTCCTTGGCCACGACGAAGCAGGCGGAAGCCGTCGCCCGCTTAAACGCCATGGGGGCCGTCCGCTTGGCGGGTGCCGCCCTGCAGGAGCGTCTCGGACCCGATACCCGCGTCTCGGCTCCGGCGGCGCTTTACGACGACCCCGCGATTTCCTCGGTGTCGACCCCGGGGGCGGATCCTTTCGAATACCCCGTGCTCGGCGTTTGGCGCAGTTGGGAAGGCAACGACCATGACGTCCGTCCCGGCAGCCGCTATGCTGGCCGTCCGCAGAAGCCGGATTACGCTTCGAAGCTGAAGGCCTATAACCTCACCTCTGCGCCCACCGCGCGTTTTGTCGGCTGGATGCTGTCGAACCAGATGGGTTACGGCAACGCGGCCTTCGTCATGCCCAATGGAACTGCCGTCAGGCCGCCGGCGCCGCCCTCGGTCGTGGCTGGGGTCGGGACGGTGCCGCTCGTCGGGCCAGGCACGGACTCGCAGGCCGTCCGTCAGATTCACGCCACCCCTATCTCCTTCATCGATGGGCAGCCTGCCAGTTCGACCACGGATGGCTCGCAGGGCTATTTCTGCTGGTGGGTCGGCGGCGAGAACCAGAAGGTCCGCCTGCTCATCCCCAACGTCGCGTCCACTTC
This sequence comes from Verrucomicrobiota bacterium, assembly GCA_009924965.1. GTDB lineage: Bacteria > Verrucomicrobiota > Verrucomicrobiia > Opitutales > UBA953 > UBA953. The sequence goes on along the minus strand of RFQN01000335.1, from coordinate 957 downwards.
GGCTGGCGCCAACAACCTCGACTGGGCGCAGCGCGCGAAGACCTTCGGCGCACCCGACCTCGAAGCCATCGGCTACCCGTCGCTCATCGTGAATGCGGTGCCGATGCCGAGCAATCAGCCGCTCTCGACGCCGACCCTGCCGCTGCTGCCGGCGCCGACCGACGCCTCGCGCCTGACGGATGCGTTGAAGAACGCGACCCCGGTCCCCTTGGCCAAGGCGGGCTTCCACGACGTCAGCCTCTATGGCGAAGGCCTGTTGACCAACACCGCCACCGGCGGCCTGCGCAAGGACCTCTCGCTCTTCACCGAAACCTGGGACTGGGCCAACGTCCTCGACTCCGGCCGGCAAGGCAAGATGCCGCTCTTCCGCCTCAAGCCCGCCAAACTGCCGCGCACCTCGGGCGATCCCGACTACGACCTCGCGTTCCAGCGTCCGTTGCCCGACGCGCAGATGCCGGGCGGCATCGGTAACCGTCGCCGGCACGCCTTGATGTATTGGTGGTCCGATTACGGGTCGCTCGGCGGCACCTCGGCCGGCGTGGCCTCGGATGGCGGCACCAACTTCGGCGGCTACGCGGCCCTCTCGTCTTTCCCGCCGATCCGCAGCTGGGCCTACCTCACGGACTATTGCCTGCACTACCGCAAGTACGTGACCAATCCAGATCCCCAGCTGGCTGGCGTGACCACGATGTTGCCGCCGCAGCCGGTCACGGCGACCAATGCCGGCGACCTCTACAGCTACTACGAGCGCATCCACCGCCACCCGCTCATCGCCCGTATCCAGTACGTCTTCGCCTCCTCGGCCGTGGGGACCACGCCGGCCTTCATCGCCCAGCCCGTCGTCACGCTCTGGAATCCCTTCAACGTCCGCCTCACCGTCCCGAGCTTCCGCTTCTACTGCAAGTGGCAGTCCTTGCCCATTTTCATCGGGTGCAGCGACGGTGCCGGGTATAACAT
>RFQN01000334.1 GCA_009924965.1 Verrucomicrobiota bacterium | reverse complement strand
TCCGTACTCCGTACTCTGTACTCGATTCAGCACTCCGTACTCTGTACTCCTTCCCCACCCCATGAAGACCCCCTCCTGCTTCCTGTTGTTCGCCTGTTTCAGCCTGCTCACCGCCGCCGAACCTGCCGCCCCCAAGGCCAAGCCCACCGAGCCGACGGCGTTCCTCACGATCGAAGAGGCGGGTCCTGACTTCTTGCTGCAGGGAGAATTCGAGGCCAAGGGACTCGGCGCGGACATCATCGCGCTTGGGGCCGACAAATACCGTCTCGTCCTCTTCAGCGGTGGACTGCCCGGCGCCGGCTGGGATGGTTCCGCGAAAGTCGAAATGGAAGGCACCAAGAACGGCGCGAAGGTGGAATTCGCCGCGAAGTCCGGCGACGCCCGCGCGACGCTCGAAGACGGCCAACTGAAACTAACCCGCCCCGGCCAAGAAGCAGCGACGTTGCGCCGGATCATCCGTCGCAGCCCGACGGAAGGCCTCGCCGCACCCGCCGGCGCGAAGGTGCTCTTCGACGGCAAAAACGCCGATGCCTGGAACAACGGCAAGGTCGACGCCCGCGGGTTCCTCCGCTGCGGCACGACGTCCAAGGCCACGTTCAAGGACTACACGCTCCACCTCGAGTTCCTGCTGCCGTTCAAGCCGTTCGCCCGCGGCCAAGGCCGCGCCAACAGCGGCGTCTACCACCAAGACCGCTATGAGGTCCAAGTGCTCGATAGCTTCGGCCTCAAGGGCGAGAACAATGAATGCGGCGGCATCTACACCATCTCTGCTCCCAAGGTGAACATGTGCTTCCCGCCGCTGCAGTGGCAGACCTACGACATCGACTTCACCGCCGCGAAGTTCGACGCCCAAGGGCAGCGCACCGCCTGGGCGCGCATCACCGTCCGCCACAACGGCGTGCTCATCCAGGACAACGTCGAGCTCCCGCGCACGACCACCAGCAGCGGCATCAAGACCATCACCGACACCCCTGGCCCCTTCCAACTGCAGGAACACGGTAACCCCGTCTACTACCGCAACATCTGGGTCCTGGAAAAGTGAGGCCTCTGCTCCTGCTGAGTTTCTGTTGGCTCCTCCCCGCGGTCGCGGAGGCGGCCCCTGATCCGCGGCGACCTAACATCGTCGTGATTCTCGCCGACGACTTGGGCTACGGCGACGTCGGCTGCTACAACCCCGAATCTAAAATCCCGACGCCCAACCTCGATCGGCTCGCCAAGACCGGCGTACGCTTCACGGACGCCCACGCTCCCTCGACGGTTTGCACACCTTCACGCTATAGCCTGCTGACCGGCCGGATGGCCTTCCGGACCGGTTACCGCGGCGGGGTCTTCACCGGCGTCGGCGGTCCGAGCTTGATCGAAGCTGACCGCCTGACTTTACCGGGCCTGCTGCGCCAACAAGGCTACGCGACCGCCGCCGTCGGAAAATGGCACGTGGGCCTGACCTTCCAGACGAAAGAAGGCACGCCCGTCTACCAGGTACCACTTCCCGGCGAACGGCTCGGCGCCGCCAATGAACTGGCCCGCATCCGGCTCACGGATTTCAGCCGGCCCATCACCGATGGCCCCGTCCATCGAGGCTTCGATTACTTCTTCGGCACGGCCTGCTGCCCGACCACCGACTGGCTCTACGCCTACATCGAGAACGACCGGGTGCCCGTACCCCCGACCACGCTGCTCGACGCCTCCAAGCTCCCGAAGCATCCCTACGCGAACGATTGCCGACGCGGGCTCGTGGCGCCCGGCTTTGAGCACGATCAGGTCGACCTGGTGTTCTTGGAGAAAAG
>RFQN01000333.1 GCA_009924965.1 Verrucomicrobiota bacterium | reverse complement strand
ACGTGTGTGAGCAGGCGCGGATCGACCTGCGTGACGTCGGTGGGATCGCCGTCGACGTGGGCCATGCGACGGACCACCCCGACGCCGACAACCGCAAGTTCGGCCGCTTCAGCCTCTCCGGCGGACCGATCATCGGCCGTGGCCCGAACATCAACCCCATCGTCTTCGACCACATGGTCGAGGCCGCGGAAGAAGCCGGCATCCCTTATCAGATCCAAGCCGAGCCGCGCCCGACCGGCACCGACGCCCGCGCCATGCAGATGGCCAACGCCGGCGTCGCCTGCGGCCTGCTCTCCATCCCGCTCCGCTACATGCACACCCCGGGCGAAGTCGTCGACCTCGCCGTCGTCGAGCAGTCCGTCGAGCTCCTGGTCACCTTCGCCCGCCGCGTCAAGAAGGGCCAGAAGTACGCTTGGTAAGCGGATCCTCGCCAAGCGTGAGGTGGTAGCGGCTGGCGGTTAGCGGTTGGGGAGGTCTGACTAGGGATAGGCATGGTCGGCATGCCCATCCAGTTGTTCGACGCCGAGGCCGGACGACCTTCTCGTGGTCCGTCGCGAACGGACGTGATGGCAATCACGCCCCTACCCTTTGCACCCGTGGCCAACTGGCCAAACAATCAGCCAGTCAACTCACATGGGCTCTCTCCAACCACTTACCGCTAACCGCATAAACCTTTTCCGTACCCCATTTGACCTCACCGCGATTCCTGCCTCACTCGCCGCATGCCCAAGCCCACCCTCGTCTGGTTCCGACTAGACCTCCGCCTCGCCGACAATCCGGCCCTGCAGGCGGCGGTGAAGCATGGCGGGGCGGTCATCCCGGTCTTCATCCACGACCCAGCGGCGGAAGGCACTTGGCAGCCAGGCGCCGCCTCGAACTGGTGGCTGCATCACGCGCTGACGGACCTCGCCGAGCAGTTGGCCAAGGCCGGTGCCCCACTCGTGATTCGCAAAGGCAACAGCCTCGCGGAACTGAAGAAGCTCGTGGCCGAAACCGGCGCCGACCTCGTGACCTGGAACCGTCGCTACGAACCGCTGATCATCGAACGCGACACGCAGGTAAAAACCTCGCTGCGCAACGCCGGACTGCAGGCTGAGTCCTTCAACGGGAACCTCCTGCACGAGCCGCACCTGATCAAGACCCTCGCCGGCAACCCGTTCCAAGTCTTCACGCCTTTCTGGAAGAACTGCCTCGCGAACCTGAAGTTCGGCACGCCGCTGCCCGCCCCGAAGAAACTCACCGCTTGCGACCAGCCGCTCCAGTCTACCCCCGTCGAGGCCCTCCAGTTTTTGCCGAAGATTGCGTGGGACACCGAGATGCGCTCCAGCTGGAAACCCACGCGGGCCGGGGCCGAAAAACGCCTGCGCGATTTCGTGGCCGCGCCGGTCAAAGACTACCCGACCGACCGCGACATCCCCAAACTGGACGGGACCTCGAAGCTCTCCCCTTACCTGCATTTCGGCCAGGTCTCGCCGCTCGAGATCGTCGATGCCGTGCGCACCGCCGGAAAACTCGGCAGTAAGGGCGGCGACAAGTACATCGCCGAGGTCGGCTGGCGCGAATTCTCCCAGCACCTCATCCACCACTTCCCCGAGACCCCCGATCGCCCGCTGCGCAAGGAGTTCGAGAAGTTCCCGTGGCAGCCTGACAAGAAACTATTGCGTGCCTGGCAACGCGGCCGCACCGGCTACCCGATCGTCGACGCCGGGATGCGCCAGCTCTGGGCCACCGGCTGGCAGCATAACCGCGTCCGCATGATCGCCGCCTCCGTGCTCGTGAAGCACCTCCTGCAACCCTGGCA
>RFQN01000332.1 GCA_009924965.1 Verrucomicrobiota bacterium | reverse complement strand
CTCGCCCGCCTGCAGCAGGGCGACGCCACCAGCCTGGCGCTCTGGACCGAGATCGTCGCCGTCTCCAACGCCGCGTGCCAGCGCATCTACGACCAGTTCGGCCTGAAGACCGACGTCATCCTCGGCGAGTCCTTCTACCGCGATAAGGTCGATCAGGTCTACACGGAGCTCCAATCTGCCGGCCTGGCCGAGGAAAGCGAAGGCGCCTTGGTGATGTGGTGCGACGAGGAGCCGCGCTTCTCCCGTCACGCCGAGACGAAGATGCCCTTCATCGTGCGCAAGAAGGACGGCTCCTCGAACTACGCTTCGACCGACCTCGCGACCTTGCTCTACCGCACCGAGCACTTCCAGGCCGACGAGATCGTCTACGTCACGGACGGCCGCCAGCAGGACCATTTCCAGCAGCTCTTCTTGAACGGCGCCAAGTGGTTCAAGGCGACCAACCGCAAGCTCCCCCGTCTGCGGCACGTGTGGTTCGGCACGATCCTCGGCGAGGACGGCAAGGCCATCAAGACGAAGTCCGGCGACCCCGTCCGCCTTCAGGCGCTGATCGACGAGGCCACCGAGCGCGCGTTCGCCGCCGTCACGGAGAAGAACCCTGACCTCCCGGAAACCGAGCGCCAGGCGATCGCGAAGGCCATCGGCGTCGCCGCGCTCCGCTACGTCGACCTATCCTCGAACCGCACGATGGACTACTCGTTCTCGTGGACGAAGCTCCTCGCGTTCGAGGGCAACACCGCCCCTTACCTGATGTACGCCGTCGTCCGCGTCCGTTCGATCTTCCGCAAGAACGGCATCGAGCCGGGCCAAGGCGAAGCCGGGGCCACTGATCCGGAAACCCCGACCGAAGTCGCGCTCGCGCGTAAGCTCCTCGGCTTCACCGCCGCCTTGGACCAGTCGCTGGAGGACCTCCGTCCGCACCACCTCTGCACCTATCTGCATGAGCTGGCCGCGGCCTACGGCGCGTTCTACGCCGCCGACAGCGTCCTCGTCGACGACCCCGCGGTGAAGGCCCGTCGCCTCATGCTCTGCGCCCGGACCTGCGCCATCATGGAGTGCGGCCTCCGTCTCCTCGGCATCGAGCCGGTGGAACGGATGTAGGCGGGGTGGGTTGGTTTCAAGCCCCCCCCCCGGACCATGCCGTGGTGGGTCCAACTTCGCGCACCGCGGGGTGGTGCGAGCGGTTATTGTGTTATTATAAATACCCTTGGAACCGGTCGCTGGTGAGGCAAGATGGCGTCATTCCCCCGCCCACGATGCTTCGCCTCCTTTGCACCTTCCTCAGCCTTGTCTGGGCTGGACCAGGAATTGCGGCTGACCCTTCACAGCTGGGTCCGCTCTCGACCTCGACGCTCGAATTCCGCGACCTCGTCGACCACTCGCGGACTGCCCAGAAGGAACCGGAAAGCGCCCGTCCGCACCTGTTGAAACTCCGGCGCGAAGGCGAGGCCAAGGAGGCCGCCCGGCCGGTCCCGATCAAGGTACACTTGCCCGAGGGGCCAGGTCCGTTCCCCGTTGTCGTGGTCTCACATGGGGCCGGCGGCGACTGGGACACGCACTTCGCCCAGGCGAAGCACCTCGCCTCCTACGGGTATGTCGTGCTCTGTCTCGAGCATGTCGGGAGCAACCGTGAGCGCATGACCAGCGGCCTGCGGCTGATGAAGACCCTCGACGCGATGATCCACGATGCGGACGAAGTCCTCGCGCGTCCCAAGGACGTCTCGTTCGCCCTGGATCGGGCCACCGAGTGGAACCGGGAGCATCCGAAACTCAAGGGGCGACTCGACCTCGCGCGCGTCGGCATCATGGGGCACTCATTTGG
>RFQN01000331.1 GCA_009924965.1 Verrucomicrobiota bacterium | reverse complement strand
GTCACCTTGATGGCGGCGAGCAAGACCTTCAACGTCGCCGGGCTCACCTGCGGCTTTGCGATCATTCCTGACGCCGGCCTGCGCACGCGCTTCCGCCGCATCCTCCAAGGCCTGTCCCTGGATCAGAACGCTTTTGGCCTCGCGGCGACGCAGGCGGCGTTCGACCACGGCGAGCCTTGGCGCCTCGCGTGCGTGGAATACCTGCGCGGCAACCTCGACCTCATTGAGCAGGAATTGAAGTCCATGCCGGGCGTCGTCCTGCGTCAGCGTCCGCAATCGAGCTTCCTCGCCTGGTTCGATGTCACCGCCTTGGGGTTCGAGGACCCGCACGCCGAATTCGAAAAAGGCGGGATTGGCTTCAGCAACGGCGCCGACTTCGGTGGCCCTGGACATGTCCGTCTTAACTTTGGTTGTCCGCGCGAACGCCTGCGGGAGATCTTGCGTCGCATGAAGGCCGTCGTCGCGCGCGCCCCAGGCCGCAAGTGAGCGACACCCGCTCGGCTCCGGAGCGTATGGCCACTCCTGCTCGTTCCATCCCCTGGTGGGCGTGGCCCTCGGTTCTTTGCCTGGAAGGAGCGGTCTTTGTGCTGCTCGCACGCGAAGTCGTGCAGCCCGGGGCGTTCCTCGGACGCCCGTGGGAAACGATGGCCCTTGGATGGGCCCTCTGGGTAGGCTACGCGCTGGAACGTTGGATCGATGCTCGGCACGGCTATACGAAGGGCGGCACTTATCGTCATGCCTTTGTGCAAGCGAACCAGCTCGCGTTTCTAGCGGTCGCGCTCCTTGGGCTGGCGGGCTTGCTGTATCTCGCGGCCCCGAGCTTCGCCGTCGTGGCGGATGCCTTCAACAAATACCGCTCGGTGTGGTTCTTGGCACCGCTGTTTCTGTTGCTCGGCATGCGCCTGGGGCCGAACGCAGGTTGGCTTTACCGCTCCTTGGCGGTCGCCTTGATCCTCACGTTGCTGGCCGCGAAGCAGTCCGTACGCCTCGTCGAGACTGGCGTCGTTAGCCACCTCATCTACCTCGGCTTCGCGTTGCCGATCTTCGCCTTGGTCCTCGCCAATTTAGCCGTCACCCGCCGGGCTGAAGAAACCACCCGGACTTGGCAGCTGCGGCTCGGGCCGATGGGCGCGGCCGTGCTCGGCTCGGTCTTCACCCTCAAGGCGGTGCCTGGCGCGGCGGGACCGTCAGCGGCCGCGGCTTTCGGCGGCGCCAGCCTCTGGTTCTTGGATCGTCGCTCCGAAGGCATCCCGGCCGAGATGGTGCGAGCCCGGGCGGACCTGCTCACGGTTCTCGCCTTGGCCGCAGGCCTTTGGATTCGCTGAGCGGCTGGAAGCCAGCGGTCGGCGAGCGGCGCCAAGGCGCGCGGGGACTTGGGCTAGCGTCGCGGGCTTCGGCGGCCTTTGCTTGGGCGCGCAGGTAGTTCTCCATCATCCGCTCGACCTCTTCGAACAGCGCGAGCAGTCGGCGGGCCTCGCGCTCGGGTAACACACCGGAAGTTTCCGCGGCCTTTAGGCGGGTATAAAGTGCCACGGCCCGCACGTCGTTCAGGCTCCAGAGTTCGAAGCCCGTCTCCAGGTTCAGGTAACTGTCGCCCAGGGCGGTGGCGCGTTGTAAGGCCTCGTCGGCGAGGTCGTCGAGGCAGCGTTGGGTGCGCCCTGGGGCGGTTTGGGCGAGCTTGAGGAGTTCGGCGGCGAGCTGGACGCTGCGCTGCCAGGTGACGAAGGCGTTGAGTCGGGAGGTTTCCATGGGAAGGAGATTCACCCGACGGTGCCCGCTCCTCGCAAGGCTTGGGCCGTGAGGCTCATTCCATCAGTGGTTGCCTCG
>RFQN01000034.1 GCA_009924965.1 Verrucomicrobiota bacterium | reverse complement strand
AAGCCGCGACCGGAGCCGGGGCGGCAGGAGCGGAAGCGGAGGCCTCCTGGGCGTGACCGCCTGCGACGAAGACGGCGAGGGCGAGGGCGGTGAGGGTGTTCTTCATAGTGTGGTCAGGAAGGCCATTTGTACCCCGAAAACAAGCGATGGCAAGCCCCTTTCGGAGCCTGCCATCGCGGAGCAGAGCCTGTGCAATAGAAACGCTGAAGTTACATCGCCGCGATGATCGCGTCGCCGAACTCGGAGCACTTGATCTCCGTCGCACCCTGCATCTGGCGCGCGAAGTCGTAGGTCACGCGGCCGCCACCGATGGCGCCGTTGAGGCCCTTGAGGACGAGGTCGGCCGCTTCGGTCCAACCCAGGTAACGGAGCATCATCTCACCGGAGAGGACGACCGAGCCCGGATTGACGACGTCCTTGTTGGCGTACTTCGGCGCGGTGCCGTGGGTCGCCTCGAAAATCGCGTGGCCGGTGAGGTAGTTGATGTTGCCGCCCGGGGCGATGCCGATGCCGCCGACCTGCGCCGCGAGGGCGTCGGAGAGGTAGTCGCCGTTCAGGTTAAGCGTCGCGATGACGTCGAAGTCGGTCGGACGCGTGAGCACCTGCTGGAGGGTGATGTCGGCGATGGCGTCCTTGATGACGAGGCCGGCGCCGGGCTTCCCTTCCGGGATTTTGCACCACGGGCCGCCGTCGATCTCGACCGCGCCGAACTCGCTCTTGGCGAGGTCGTAGCCCCACTTCATGAAGGCGCCTTCGGTGTACTTCATGATGTTGCCCTTATGGACGAGGGTCAGCGACTTGCGCTTGTTGGTGATGGCGTACTGGATGGCCGAGCGGATGAGGCGCTCGGAACCCGGGCGGGACACGGGCTTGATGCCGAGGCCGACGGTGCCCGGCTGCTCGGCGCCGAAGCGGATCTTCTTAAATTCCTTGGGGAAGTTGGTCTTGATGAACTCCAGCGTCTTCAAGGCGACCTCGGAACCGGCTTCGAAATCGATGCCGGCGTAGATGTCTTCGGTGTTCTCGCGGAAGATGACCATGTCGACCTTACCAGGGTTCTTGACGGGCGAAGGCACGCCGGTGAACCACTGAACGGGGCGGAGGCAGACGTAGAGGTCGAGCTGCTGACGGAGCGCGACGTTGAGCGAGCGGATGCCGCCGCCGGTCGGGGTCGTGAGCGGACCCTTGATGCCGACGAGGTAATCGCGGAAGGCCGTGAGGGTTTCCTCAGGGAGCCAGTTCTGGGTCTTGTTGAAAGCCTTCTCCCCGGCCAGGACTTCGAGCCACTGGATCTGGCGCTTGCCGGCGTAGGCCTTAGCCACAGCCGCATCGAGGACGCGCACCGAGGCGCGCCAGATGTCGGGACCGGTACCGTCGCCTTCGATGAAGGGGATGATCGGGCGGTCAGGAACCGTCAGTTTGCCGTGGGCGATGGTGATGCGGCCGGCGTTGGCAGGAGGGGTGCTCATTGGGAAGGGTTAGAGGGGGAAACAAAGCCTGCGGAGGGGCGTTTTCAAGCCAACACCGCCCACGACTCGCATAAACAGAAAAGGACCCTCTTGCGAGGGTCCTTGTGTTACCGGGGGTACCGGCGGCCATCCGTCACGAAGGACGGAAAGTCTCAGAAGAATTACTTCTTCTTCGACTTGGTGGCCTTCTTGGCGCTCTTCTTAGCGCGGGCATCGTCATAGCAGTCGAGCGCATGACGGATGACTTCGCTGAGGGTGGCGAAACCGGACCGATGCTGAAAGGCGACCGCATCAGAGTGGAGCTTCGGGGGAAGCGACACGGTGATCAGGCTTTCGCTAGGGGTTTCGGTTCGGTTCGTCACGTTGCGGTTAACTCTGGGTTAAGGTGTAGGCATTTCACGCGACTGCGCAAGAGGAATTTTCATTCTCGACGTCGCACGCCTTTCCGCGCTCGCGCAACGCGCCGCGCGAAATTCGTAAACGCAGATTCACTACATCGTTTTTATCCTTTATCCATCGTAGCAAGATTGACGCACGGAAAATTCGCGCGTAGAAGAAACGCATGCACGACGAAGCTCCCGGCGAATGGAAAAAAATTGCCGTCTTGGCGGCGACCTGCGGGTTTTTCGGTCTCGCCGCGCTCGCTTGCGGCCACTTCTTCCCTCCACCGAGCGCGGCCGCCTGGTGCACTTCGGCGCTCCTGGCGCTCGCGTGCTTGGCGGGTGGCTGGGACGCCGCCGTCGACGCCTTCGCGGCGCTCCGCGAACGCCGGATCGACGTCCATCTGCTGATGTTGCTCGCCGCCGGCGGCGCTTGGAGCGTCGGTCATCCCGAGGAAGGCGTGCTGCTGCTCTTCCTCTTCAGCACGGCCGGGGCCATCGAGCATTACGCCATGGACCGCACGCGGGGGGCCATCGATGCTTTGCTCGATAAAGCCCCTAAACAGGCCCGTTTACTGGGTTCAGACGGCCTCGAACAGGTCGTTGCCGTCGCCTCCCTCCAGCCGGGCCAAACGGTGCTGGTGCTCCCAGGCGAGCTGGTGCCGGCCGACGGGATCGTCGTGGAAGGCGAAAGCGGCATCGACGAATCCAACCTCACCGGGGAAGCGAAGCCGGTCGAGAAGCGCGTCGGCGCCGGCGTCGCCAGCGGCACGCTCAACGGCTGGGGTCGCCTGGTCGTCCGGGTGACAAAGGCGGAGAAGGACAGCGCCTTGCACCGCATCGTCGCGCTCATCCGGGAAGCCCAGGAGAGCAAGGCGCCCGCCCAGCGGGCCATCGACCGCTGGGGCGACGTCTATGCAATCTTCACGCTGACGGCTTCGGCGGCGTTCTTCGGGCTGCAGCTGTTCCTCGGCCGTCCGGCGATGGGCGCCGAGGATTCCGCCCTCTACCGGGCGATGACCTTGCTCGTCGTGCTCAGCCCGTGCGCCTTGGTGCTATCCGTGCCTTCCGCGGTGCTCGCCGCCATCGCCAGCGGCGCCCGCCACGGCATCCTCTTCCGCGGCGGCGCCGCCGTGGAGCGCCTCGCCGACGTCGACTGCGTCTGCTTCGACAAGACGGGGACGTTGACCGCCGGCGAGCCCGCCGTCGCCGCCTTGGAGGTCTTCCCGGCCGGCGCCGACCGACGTCGTGCCCTCAACGCCCTGCTCTCGATCGAAGCCAATTCGACCCATCCGTTCGCCTTGGGCATCGTCAAGGCCTGCCAAGCCGAAGGCGCCACGGCCCAAACGGTCACCGGGTTGTCCAATGCGCCTGGCCAAGGCATCGCGGGCACCGTCGAGGGCGCGCGCTGGAGCGTCGGGTCGCGCGAATTCGTCGGCGGGCACGACCTACCAGGCGCTCCGGTCGCGGCCGGCGCCATCGTCAGCGAGGTCTGGGCCTCCGATGGCTCGGTCCAGGTGCGGGCAACCATGGTTGACGCCATCCGCCCGACGAGCGCCCCTACCCTCGCCGCCCTCCACCAACAAGGGATCCGCACGGTCATGCTCACCGGCGACCGCGAGGAAGCCGCCGTGGTCGCCGCCCAACAGGTGGGCATCCAGAGCTACCGCGCGGGCCTGACGCCGGACGCCAAGATGCAGGCCATCCGCAAGCTTTCGGCCGAAGGCCATGTGGTCGCGATGGTCGGGGACGGCGTCAACGACGCCCCGAGCCTCGCCGCCGCCGACGTGGCCATCGGCATGGGCGGACGCGGCAGCGACGCCGCCCTGGAGTCCAGCGACGTCGTCCTGACCGACGACCGCATCGAGCGCCTGCTGACCGCCATCGAGCTAAGCCAAGCCGCCCGCCGGGCGATCCGCGTGAACATCGTGCTTTCGGTCGGCGCCGCGTTCACCATGGCCGCCATCGTCATCTTCAAGGGCGCGCCGCTCACGCTAGGCGTGGCCGTCCACGAAGGCAGCACGGTCATCGTGTGCCTCAACGGCCTGCGGCTGCTCGCCCACCGGGCCCGCCGGGGCGTCTGACGCCCCGGGCGGTCGCCGGCTTAGCGGAAGTCGTTCCCCTGCTCGTCCATCAGCTTGAACGTCTCCACGTGGAACGTGGCGTCGTGCTTGAAGAGGAGGCGGACGTTGCAGGACTTCTCGAGGTCGATGAAGAACTCCTTATCCTCGAGCTTGATGCGGTCGAGGTTGATGGGGTGCAGGACGATGCGGATGACGATCTCGCCGGAGACCTTGCGTTCCGTGCGGAGGCGACGGATCAGGCCGAGGAGCTTGCGCTGGACCTCGACCGAGACGGTGCGCGGGTTCTTGACGATGCCGCGGCCTTGGCAATGCGGGCACGCGGTGTACATCGAGGTCGTGTTCGACTCGGTGTGGCGCTGGCGGGTCATCTGCAGCACGCCGAGCTGCGAGATCGGGAGGATCTGGTGCTTGGCGCGGTCGTTCTCCATCGCCTCGCGCAAGGTGTCGAAGACCTTCTTGCGGTCCTTGGCGTTCTTCATGTCGATCGTGTCGATCATGATGAGGCCGCCGAGGTTGCGGAGCTGGATCTGGCGGGCGGCCTCGGTCACGGCCTCGAGGTTGGCCTGGGTGATGAAGCTGCCGTCCTTGCCTTCCTTGCCGCGGTGGGAGCCCGTGTTGACGTCGATGGCGGTGAGCGCCTCGGTCTCGTCGATGACGATCTCGCCGCCGCTGGGGAGCGGCACGCGGCGCTGGAAGAGCTGCTCGATCTGGCGCTCGATGTTGTAGCGCTCGAAGACGGGTATGGGGTCGCTGTAGAGCTCGACGCGGGAGCGGGAACGGGGCGAGATCTCGCCGACGAGGTCCTGCACCAGCTTGAAGTCATGCGGGTTGTCGACGAGGATGCGGTCGACCTCTTCCGTGAGGAAGTCGCGGACGGTGCGCTCGATCAGGCCGGGCTCCTGGTAGAGGAGGACGGGCTTGCGGTCGGGGGCGTTGATCTTCTCGACGATCGCCTGCCAGCGCTTGAGGAGCATGTGCAGGTCGCGCACGAACCAGCGGGCCTGCTTGCCTTCGCCGGCGGTGCGGATGATGACGCCCATGCCTTCCGGAATGGTCAGCGAGCGGAGGATGTCCTTGAGGCGGTCGCGCTCGGCGTTGTCCTCGATCTTGCGCGAGACGCCGCACGCGCCGCTGAAGGGCATCAGGACGAGGTAGCGGCCGGGCAAGGCGATGTTGGTCGTGGAGCGGGGGCCCTTGGTGCCGATCTGGTCCTTGACGACCTGGATGACGATGTCGGAGCCAGCCGGGAAGAGCTGCGGGATGTCCTTGGCCTGGTAGCGGGCCTTGCGCTGCTTCTGCTCGGCGGATTCGTTGTCGCGGATGAACTCGACCTGCGAATCGTTGGCGGCCGGGAGCATGTCCCAATAGTGGAGGAACGCGTTCTTCGGCTGGCCGATGTCGACGAAGGCGGCCTTGAGGCCGGACTCGAGGTTCTGCACGCGGCCCTTGAAGATCGCGCCGACCATGCGGTTCTCGCCCTTGTGCTCGATCTCGAACTTGTCGAGGACGCCGTTGGTCAGGAGCGCCACGCGCTTCTCCAGCGTCTCGGCGTTGATGACCAGCTCGCGGTAGGTGTTCCGGTCCTTGGAGAAGTGCTTGACGATGCGCTGGAGCAAGGGGAGCTCCTTGCGCCGACGCGCCGCCTCTTCGGCGAGCTTCTGCGGATCCACCCCGCTGGTCGGCGTCGTGCCTTCTTCGGGGGAATCTTCTAGGTGGTCTTCGGGTTCGGTGTTTTCGGACATCTCGGAATTAGGCGGTAAGGCCGGTTGCCGGAGAGCCTTCATGTTCGCCGCCATCGGCGGAATGCCGGTGGACGCTCTGGACTAGTCCAAGGAGCAGGAAGCAGCTGAGCACGAAAGACCCCCCGTAGCTGAGGAAAGGCAGTGGAACGCCCGTGACGGGCATTAAATCGATGTTCATCCCGATGTTGATGACGACGTGCGTGCCAAGGATGGCCGCAGCGCCGAGAGCCAACAGGGAACCAAAACGGTCGGCGGCGCGCGCCGCGGTGCGGACGACGCGCCAGAAGAGCAAGGCGAAGCCGGAGATCACCAGGAGGCCGCCGGCGAAACCGATTTCTTCGGCCATGCCGGAGAAAAGGAAGTCATTGTGCGCGGCCGCTTCCGGCAGATAGCCAAACCGTGCCTGCGTGCCCTTGCCGACCCCCTGCCCCGACAAACCGCCGCGGCCGACCGCGATGACGGCTTGGCGGACGTTCCAAGTGGCGCCGAGGCCCTTGGGGTCGACCACCGAGGGGGCGACGAAAGACAGGAGCCGCTCGCGCTGATAATCCTTCAGCAAGATGAACCAAGCGGTGGCCTCATGCTTACCGCGGACGCCTTTGGCCGGGTCGCGGTCTTCCGGATTGGCCTTGGAATATTCCGTCACTTTGCCGGCGTATTCGACCAGGTCGACCGCCACGACGGCCGCCAACACGAGAGACGCTAACCCCGCCACCATGAAGAACCTGGAACTCAGGCCGGCGACGAAAAGGAGGGCGAATGACAGCGGCAGGTAGATGAGTGCCGACCCTAGGTCAGGTTGCACAAAAATCAAGCCAAAGGGCAGCAGCGCCGCCCCCGCGACCTTAAGCACCGTCACCCAAGTCGCACGAAAAGACCCGATGGGGTCCCTCGCCAGCAAAGCGGCGATGAAGATCAGGACGGAAACCTTCGCGAACTCCGAGGGTTGGATCGAAAAAGCCCCGAAATCCATCCAGCGGCGGGCCCCGTTGATGCTCCGGATGAAATTGCCGAGGTCATGCTTAAAAACGGCGCAGGCCGCCACCGGCAGCAGCAACAGGAGCCCCGCCAGGTAGATGCGGCGCGCATGGATGCGGAGCTGCCGGTAATCGAGGGAAGAGACGATCCAGTAAGCAATCCACCCTAACGCCAGAAAAACGACCTGCGAACGGGCATACGAGGTCTGGCGGTAGCTTCCCGCCGAATCGATCGCGACGACGCCTAAAGTGCTCAGGAGGGCGATGACGACCACCTGGGTCCAGTCCGTCCGCCATGAGAAATTGGCAAATTTATCCCACCAGAGGGAGGCCGTAGAGCCTTCATCGTGGTTGCGGAGCGACATGCCTCCAAACAACCGCCAAAAGCCCAAGGTGCAAGGCGAACCTCCACGAAAGGGCTTGCGGACAAGGGGCTGAACGCAAGGGTAGCAGCCCGTGGGCATCCCGCCCGCACCGCAACCATGGCCGAGGCCGCCGACCAAAGTATCCTTGCCGCAGTGGCCTTCTCGTCGGGAGCCATCGTCGCCTATGCGGTCGCCAAATGGCGCGAATCGACGCTGGGCGCCCTCCGCGAAGCCCGCCTGAAGAACGAGATCGAGCTGGCCCGCCGTGAGGCCACCGTCGAAGCCGCCGAACTCCACGCCCAAGCGCAGGACGAGCAACGCGAAGCCCACCGCCTGCTCGCCGAAGCCAAGGCCGAAGCCCAAGCCGCCGAAGACCTCAAGGCGGACAACCTTCGGCAACGCGACTTCCTGGCGCGCGAACGGCTCCGCCTCTCCGGCCTGACGCCCGAGGACGCCAAGCGCCAAGCGCTGGCTGACCTGCAGAAGCAATACGAGGCCGAAGCCCGCCGCCTGCGCCACGAAATGCTCGACCGCCCCGCACAGGACGTCGACGACGAAGCCCGCCGCATCCTGCTCGCCGCCATGCAGCGCCTCACGACGCAGACGACGCAGGACGCGACGGCGGTGTCCGTCGACATCCCGTCCGAGGACATGAAAGGCCGTCTCATCGGCCGCGAGGGCCGCAACATCCGCACGTTCGAACAGGCCACCGGCGCGACGCTGATGATCGACGAAACGCCCGGCATGGTGCTGGTTTCGTGCTTCGACCCGGTCCGCCGCGAGATCGCCCGCATCGCCCTCGACCGCATCATCAAGAACGGGAACGTGACGCCGAGCCTCATCGAGGACTTGGTCCACAAGGCTGCCGATGAAGTCGTCCGCCACGCCCAACGCCTCGGCCGCGACGCGGTGCGCGACCTCGGCCTACCGCCCATGGACGGCCGCATCGAAGAACTGCTGGGCCGCCTCCACTTCCGCCTGTCCTCGAACCAGAACACGCTCGCGCACTCGATCGAGGTGGCGCAGCTCTGCGCCGTCCTGGCCGGCGAACTCGGGCTCGACCCGATTCCGGCCAAGCGCGCCGGCCTGCTGCACGACCTCGGCAAGGCGATGGAAGCCGAGGATGGCGGCAGCCACGCCCTCATCGGGGCCGCCCTGCTCCGCCGCTTGGGCGAAGACCCTCGCGTCGTCAACGCGGTCGCGGCCCACCACCGCGAAGTCGAGGCGGAAAGCCTCTACGCCCCTTTGGTCATGATCGCGGACGCGGCTTCAGGGGCGCGTCCGGGCGCACGTTCCTCGACCCTCGAGAGCTACGTGCAGCGCGTGAAGAACCTCGAAGCCTTGGCGCTCGGGTTCGAAGGCATCCGTGAAGCCTACGCCTTCCAGTCGGGCCGCGAACTCCGGGTCATCGTCGACCCAGGCAAGGTCGACGACTTCGGCGCGACCGAACTGCTGCGCCGCCTCCGGACCGCCATCGAGGAGAAGCTTTCCTACCAGGGAACGGTCAAAATCATCCTGATCCGCGAGCAGCGGTTCACGGACGAGGCCCGCTAAGCGCCGAAAAACGCCCTCCAACCCGAGAGGTGAACGGATTTTCACCTTTTTCGGCCCGCTGGGGACTTTCTTATTGTTAACTAGAGGCCGTTGTTTTATTCACAACGGTTCCGAGACACCCGTCTCGGCCAACAACCGGACCTCCCCGGCTTCACACCGAAGCGACGGGGACTTCCCGGAGACCCGGCCCTTCTGCCACAACGGCGGAAACGGCCTTCACCAGGCGACCGAACATCCGGTCGCCACACCAAGAGAAACCATGAGCCAAGAAACCCCCGGGCAGGACGACACGTCCGCCCACACCTCCGCCCCCTCGGCGGAACAGCACACGACCCCCGCCGCTCCGGCGCCTCGCATCACCGAATCCAAGCTGGAATCCGCGCACGCGGAGCTTCCTCCCCTTTCCGTGATCGGCGCTTCCAGCGAACCCGCCGCCAAGCCTGGCACCATCGTCGCCCCGAAGCAGTTCGGCCGTCGTGGCGTGCCGCAGAACGTCGCCCCGGGCGGCAAGGGCAACACCGCCGGTCCCGCCATCGGCGTGATCGCGAACCCAGCCGAAGTCACCGAGAACCTCTCGGGCGAACTCGCCAAGCAGCCGGCCCAAGGCCAGCCGCCGCGCGAACGCCGCGAGGATCGTCCCCGTCGCGAAGACCGTCCGCGTCGCGAAGAGCGTCCGGAAGGCGCCGCCGAAGAAGGCCGCCAGCCGGGCATCCCCAGCGATCGTCCGCGCCGCGAACCGCGCGAGCCGCGCCCTGAAGGCGCCGCTGGTCCCCGCCGCGAACCGCGCGAACCGCGCGCCGAAGGCGACCGCCCGCGTCGTGAAGACCGTCCGCGTCGCGAAGAGCGCCCGCGCATCCAAATCGAACCCGTCGTCATCCCCGTCCAGGAGCCGATCGGCTTCTGGCCGACGCTGAAGCGCAAGCTCGCGACCTTGTTCGGCATCCCGACCAAGGCCGTCTTCGTGCCGACCGCCGGTGGCGAACAGAGCCGTGGCGAACACCGTGGTGACCGTGGCGGCTTCCGTGGCGAACACCGCGGCGACCGCGGTGGTGACCGTGGCGGCCGTGGTCGTGGCGACCGCGGCGGCCGTGGTGGCGACCGTGGCGGCCGTGGCCGTGGCGGCGATTTCCGCCGAGGTCAAGGTGACCGCCGAGGCCCTCGCGAAGGCTAAACGAAACGGGGGCGCCAACAGGCGCCCCCGCTCTTTTGCTGCACCATGCTTGAAGTCGCCCGCATCGTCGGAGGCCGCCGCCTGAGCGGCACGGTCCAAGCCGCCGGAGCCAAGAACGCGGCCCTGCCGCTGCTGGCCGCGTGCCTGCTCACTTCCGAGGAAGTGACGCTCCACCGCGTGCCCGACCTCAGCGACGTGCGCTTCATGGCGGAGATCCTCCGCCATCAAGGCGCGACGGTGACGAACCCGACGCCGGGGACTTGGGTGATCCGCGCTGAGCAGATCACCCACCGCACGCCCTACGACCTCGTGCGCAAGATGCGCGCTTCCGTCTGCTTGCTCGGCGCGCTCGTCGGCCGCCTGCACCAAGCCGAGATGGCCATCCCCGGCGGCTGCGTCATCGGCCCCCGCCCCATCGACCTTCACCTGAAAGGCCTCGAAGCCCTCGGCTGCGTCGTGGCTGTTGAAGGCGGCGTGGTCTCCGTCGACGCCACCCGCGCGCGCGGTAGCCTGGTCTTCATGGGCGGCCCGATGGGCAGCACCGTGCTCGGCACCGCCAACCTCGTGATGGCGGCGACGCTGACACCGGGCGAGACGCGCATCGAATGCGCCGCGCGCGAACCGGAAGTCGTCGACCTCTGCGCGCTCCTGATCAAGATGGGCGCGGACATCCGCGGCCACGGCACGGAAGTCATCACCGTGCGCGGCGTGGAGCGCCTCCGCGGCGCCGACCACACGGTCATCCCCGACCGCATCGAAGCCGGCACCTACCTCGTCGCCGGCGCCATCACCGATGGCGACGTCACGGTGGCCGGCGCCGAAGCCGCCCACCTCGGCACGTTCCTCGACAAGCTGCGCGAGGCCGGCGTCGGCGTCGAGACCGGCCCCGGCTTCGTCCGGGCGTTCGGCCGGCCGACGCGCGCGGTCGAGATCATCACCGAACCTTACCCGGGCTTCCCGACCGACCTCCAGGCGCAGTTCATGGCGCTCCAGCTGCTCGTCGACGGACGCAGCACGGTCACGGAAAAAGTCTACCCGCACCGCTTCATGCACGCGGCGGAACTCCAGCGCATGGGCGCCGAGATCGCCATCGATGGCGCGACGGCGGCGGTCTACGGCGACCGCCCGCTTTCCGGCGCACCGGTGATGGCCTCCGACCTCCGGGCCTCCGCAGCGCTCATCCTCGCCGCGCTCGCCGCCAAGGGCGAGACCTGGGTGCAACGCCTTTACCACCTCGACCGCGGCTATGAACGGTTCGAAGAACGCCTCCGAGCGCTCGGGGCCGACATCGAACGCCTCCCCGCCTCCGCGATGCCGAAAGGCTTCGCCGAGGACTGAGGGTTGCCTTCGCTCCCCTTCTCCGCACGTTACCGCCATGGCCCGCGCCAAGGATGATCCGGAATCGACCCCACCCGCCGCCGGCAAGGCCGCGGTGAGCGTGCCCAACCGCCCGCTCGACCAAGCCCTGCGCGAGGCCCTCGTGAAGGCCTTCCCCAAGCTCAAGAAGGTGCACCTCGCCGACTACAAGGTCCGCGTGCTCGCCGGCCAGGACGGCACCTCCGCGCAGACCCGCGTGGTCGTCCGTTCCACCGACGGCGCGCGCTCCTGGGGCACCGTCGGCGTCAGC
>RFQN01000330.1 GCA_009924965.1 Verrucomicrobiota bacterium | reverse complement strand
CGGAAGCCGACCGGGTCGCTGTGGCCGGCGAAGCCGAAGAAGCCGTTCTTGCGGTCCTTGCCGGGGTGCGCGCTCTTCGCCATGACCGTGGCCATGTCGACCTTGCTCAGGTCGGCGTCGAGGATGACGAAGCCGTTCAGCTCAACCTTGATGGTGGAGCCCTTGACGGTCACTTCCTCGAAATTCCATTCGCCGATGGGGCGCTGGTAGCCGCGCTGCGCGGCGACCATGCCGTAGGCCGAACCGTGGGCCTGGCGCGGGTCGATGCCCTTGTAGTTGTCGTCCAGGACCTGGCATTCGCACATCCCGACGTAGGCGGTGTTGCCCGTTCCGGGGTAACGGATGCACAGGCCGTTGTTGCCGTTCGGGGGCAGCTTGAACTCCAGGCGGGCGACGAAATCGGTGAGGTCGTCCTTGTGGTAGAGATTGCCGCCCTTGTGCGGTTTGCAGAAGATGGCGCCGTCGACGACTTCATACTGATCGGTCGCGCCTTTCCAGTCGGTCAGGTCCTTGCCGTTGAAGATCGACTGGAAGCCCTCGGCGCCCTTGGAGGCGAGGTACTTGTTCGCCTCGGCGCCGGCGATTTCGCGGACGAAGACGTTGCGCCAGCGGATCGGGGCGCCGTGCGTCTGGAGGCAGATCGGGCCCTTGGCCGGGACGGAGACCTTGCGGTCGTAGTAGTTCTCGAGGATGGCGTGGTCGACGGTCTGCTTGCCGTTGAGCCAGACGCTCACGCGGGCGCCGACCATGACGATGCGGAGGGTGTTCCATTCGCCCGGGGCCTTGTCGGCGAGGACGAGCGGGAACTTGCCGGCGCCGTTGTTGTTCCACAGCGCGCCGCTGCCCTTGTCGGCACCGTTCTTCTTTTCCTTGGCGTTGGCGGGGTCCCAGATCTGGACCTGCGGGACATTGCGGAGGTAGATGCCGGAGTCGCCCAGGGGCGCCATGTTGTATTCAAGGGTCAGTTCGATGTCGCCGTATTCCTTTTCGGTCGTGGCGTACTTGCCCTTGCCGTCGTTGACGAGTTCGTCGCCTTCGGCCTTCCAGTGGGCGAGCATGTCGGCGGTCCAGGCCTTGTCGCGTTCAGCCCGCTTCTCGGGCGAGAGCGCGAGGTAGGCGCGGTGGTCGGCGGTGTCGCCACCGCGCCAGCCGGTGAGGTCCTTGCCGTTGTACAGCGCGGTGAAGCCTTCGGGCGGGGTAGGGGCGGCCGTCAGCGCGACGGAGGCGAGGAGGAGGGCGAGGAGACGCATGGGGTTGATGAGAAAGAGGCTTAGAGGGGTTCGAGCGTGCAGCGCTTCACTTCGAAGGCGCCGCCTTCGGATTGGAGGCCGATGGCTCCTTCCGTGAGGTTGAGGCCGGTGGCCTTGTTCACTTCCTTGCCGTTGACGAGGATCGTGACGGTATCTTTGTCGCAGACCGTGGTGAAGGTGTTCCATTCGCCGGCGGGCTTTTCGGCGTCGAGCTGCTTGCCGATGCGGTAGCCGCGGATAGCGCCGTCCTTGGCCTTCATGGCGACGCCTTCCTTGGCGGTGGCGCCGGACCAGAGGTAGAAGTCGCCTTGGCTCTTATGCATGCCTTGGCACTCGATGCTCTTCGGCCAGATGGCGTCCGGCGCGGTCATGTGCACGACGACGCCCGTGTTGCCGGGCTTGGTGAAGCGCCATTCGACGGTGAAGCGGTATTGCTTGTAGGACTTTTCGGTGCGGAGGAAGCCGTTGGGCTTGCCGGTGCAGACGAGGAGGCCGTCCTTGACGGACCAAGTCTCGGCGGCGGGCGCGCCGCCTTTGAGGAAGGAGGTCCAACCGGTGAGGTCTTTGCCGTTGAAGAGC
>RFQN01000329.1 GCA_009924965.1 Verrucomicrobiota bacterium | reverse complement strand
AGCCAAGCGGCCAACGATGGAGCACCCCGCCCCACCGAGCCCGACCAGCGAAATGGCGCGGTTGGGTTCCATCTTAGAAGCGGAACATGTCCTTCAGCCAAGCCCAAGCGCCTTGCGGGCGACGGGCGGGCGGCGGAGCATCCTCGATGGCGGCTTTCATCATCCCGATGACGCCGGCGTATTCTGGCTTGCGGTAGGTTTCCTTCTCGAACTGCGGGACACCGATGCGCGTCGGCAGGCCCAAGACGTTCGTACCGGCTTCCGCGGCATCCGCGAGATTCGCGCTGCCGCCCGTGAGGATGGCGCCGGAAGGCAGGAAGTTCTGGTCCAGCTTCACGGCATGTCCCGGGAAGATCTGCTCCAGCTGAAGCAGGACGTCCTTGCGGACGAACTCCAGCGTCTCCTGGAAACGCAGCGAGGCGACCTGGGTGATGGTGCCGCGGTTGAACTGCTGATCGCCCACGCCCTTGTCGCCGTCCTTCCAGATGGTCTGGTTCGCGTCGTTCTCGCGATGCAAGGCCGAGCCAAAGCGGACCTTGAGGTCCTCGGCGGTGTCGCGGCTGATGCGCAGGGCCACGCTGAGGTCGTTGGTGAGGTGCTCGCCGCCGACCGGGATGGAGCCCGCGCAAAGGATGTGGCCCTTGAAGTAGAGGATCCAGTCGGTGGTGCCCGCGCCGAAATCGACGACCAGCACGCCACCCTGCTTCTCGGCCTCGCTGATGAGCGCGCAAGCCGCCGCATGCGACGCGAGGATGAAGTCGCGCACGTGGATGCTCATCGCGTTGATCATGTTCACGCGGAAGCGGACGTTGCCCTCCTCCATCGTCACGCGCCAGAAGTTCACCTCGAGGCGCTTGCCCTGCAGGCCCACGGGATTCTCCACGCCCTTGCCGTCCAACATCGTCGGCTGGCGCATGTAGAGGATGGTGGCGCGTCCCGCCGGGGGTTCCAAGCGCTTGGCCGACTGCACGGCTTCGTTGAAGTCCTTCACGGTGACCTTGCCGTCATGCGCCGGGACCGCGACGAAGCCTTTCACGCGCTCGCCGGTGACCGACGGCCCCGCGATGGTGAGGTAGACTTCCTCGATGCCGCGTTGCGCGACGCGTTCGAGGTCGTTGACGACCTCGTGCACGCAGTTGTGGAGCTTCTCAAGGTCGACGACGGTGCCCTTGACGACGCCGTCCGTCCGGCGCTCGCTGAAGCTGAGCATGCGGGCCTTGCCGTCGATGACCTGGCCGACGAGGCCGACGGTCTTATGGGTCCCGATGTCGATGACGGCGATCAGGGATGGAAGGGGCTTGGATTTGGTCATCGAGTGGTGGCGGGCACGAGGCGGGGTTCAGGGACAGGACGCGCAGAGGTGCGGTTCTGGATGGAAAGCTTGAGGACGTAGGCTTGGGCGGTGACGCCGGGGCGAGCTCGTTGCGCCAGTTGGCGGTCGAGAAGACAATCTCCGTCAGGAGCGGTCGGTCGGCCGGTTGGGAGCCGCGACGCAGCGTGACGCGCAGGTTCGAGCCCGGCGAATCTTCTTGGGCCCCGAAGCAATCGCGGAGCGAGAGCGCGCTCCACTCCTTGTACTGGTTCGGGTAAGCGGATTGGGCGGCGAGCAGGAACGGCCCAGCGACCTCGATGCCTTCGATGGTCGCCTTGTCACCGCTGCCGGTGGTGCGGTAGTCGACGATCTCGGGCAGGTTGCGGATGGCTTCGGAGGGATAGCCGACGCCGGAGAACTGAATGCCTTCCGGGCTGACGAGGCGCACGACCATCGCGCCGGAGCCCGGCAAACTGGCGACCTTGGCGACGGCCTTGCGTTCCCGCAAAGAGATCTCC
>RFQN01000328.1 GCA_009924965.1 Verrucomicrobiota bacterium | reverse complement strand
TGATACCAGCGATCGTTCCAAGCCAGCTTGGCGTCCTTGTAGGACTTCTGCGGGTCGCTCTCGGGCGTCCAGATGATGGCGTTGCCCGCGTTCCCGCTGACGTTCTTCCGGGTGGCGCCGTCCGGGCTGCGGTAGAAGGCCCCGCGCGGGGTTGTGTCCCGGCTCTGGCCGGCGGTCAGGTCCATCGGGCTTTTCGGGGTCAGGCCCGGTTGCCAGGTGTTCACCATGCCCTCGATGTTGTTGAGGGTGCGGGCGAGGTTTTGCGGATCCTGACCCACGGCCAGCGATCCGAACGCGCCTTCGAGGCGCTCGCCTTCCTTCTGCGAGTTCCCGAGGGACGCGCCGCCGCCGGTTGGCGAGTTCTTTTGGATGTTCTGGATCTGATTGATGAAGGCGGTGTTGCGGAGCGGCGTCAGGGCAGTTGCCATCTGGCCACCCCAACCCGCCGGGTTTCCGCCCTTGTTGCGGAAGAACGCCTCCAGCCAAGTGGGGTCGATCTCGCCCGCATCCATGGCCGCCACCCGGTTGCTGTATCCCGGCGGGCGCCGCGCCAGCATGGCCCGAGCATCCTGGACGCTCTGCAGGCCAACCTTCGCCGCGTCAAACTTCGCCTGCTCGGTCTGATCCACCGAGGCCTTCTGCGCGGCCTTCAGCTGCTTGAACTCGTCCTCGGTGACGAAACCAGACGGGCGCACCTTTTCGTTCGGGGACTTGAACCAGACCCGCTCCGAGCCGTCCGCGAACGGGTAGACGCCGCCGTCGATGTAGGTGTTTGAGGCCATGGCGCGGGCTCCTAGTAGGTAACGATGCGGGTCGGCTGGTTCTTCACGGGGCCGCCGGGTGCAGCGCCCCGAGGCGCTAAACGAGCTGTTGCCTTTTGGTTGGCCCGCGCGTTTGCTTGAACGCGGTTCCAGGCCGGAGTGCCGGTGACGGTCGGGTCGTATTGCTGCGCCTGCTTATCGGCTAGCGCTGCGGCGTAGCGGTCCTCGTAGACTTGCGTCGCCGTGTTGGTGTCTGGATCTATAGCCACCACGCCCGAGCGGGTGTTGAAGTAGCTGGGCTTCGGCGTCCGACCCAGTTCCGTCAGCGCCTTGATGTCCGCCGGACTGCCGCCCGCGCCGATGTAGTTGGCGAAGGCCGACTGCGTGTTCGGGTCGCTCATGTCAAAGCCCTGCTGCCAGCGGGGGGCCTGACGCTGCATGGGGGCCATGCCGAACCCGGCGCCGGTGTCGTTCGCCCCGCCGATCAGCTCGTTGACGCCCGCCGTCTGCATGTCGGGGCCACGGTAGGAGCCCAGAAGGCCCGCAATGGCCTGTTGCTGCCGCTGTTGCTGGGCCAGCTTTTCGCGACGAGCCATCAAGGCCGTGTAGTTCGGCGAGTCCTCCTGACCGTAGTCGGAGACCACGGCGGAAAGGGTCTGAAGGCCCTCGGGAGAGGTGTAATATTTCCCGAACTGCTTCAGGCCAGCGCCGATCTTTCCAAGGATGCTCATGATCTTGCTTCCTATTCAGGCTTTCCGATGCCGGCGAGGGATGTGCCGCCGGTGAACGGCGCGGCGCCCAAGGCGATGAGGGTGCGGATAGCCGCCATCGGATCCGAAGACTTGGTCGTGCCCGACGAGCTGCTGTTTCCGGTCACGGTCTGGCCCGTCAGGAGGTTCAGGGGCAGGCCGCCATACATCTTGGCGATGCGCTCCAGCACGTCCAGCGGGGCGCCCTTCAGGGCCTGCTCGACGGCCCGCTGATCCCCGCCGAGGGCGTTCTGCAGGGCGATGTTGGCCCGGCTGTCCGCGCCCATGGTGGAACCGAGGCTGGCCAGCGCATTGCCCGCC
>RFQN01000327.1 GCA_009924965.1 Verrucomicrobiota bacterium | reverse complement strand
CGCTTCGTGTCGCGCGGCGGCGAGAAGGTCGACGCGGCCCTCGCCCATTTTCAGGTCGACGTCACGGGCCGGCACGGGCTCGACGTCGGCGCCTCGACCGGCGGATTCACCGATTGCTTGCTGCAGCGCGGCGTCGCCAGCATGACCTGGGACGTCGGCACGGCCCAGTTGCACCAGAAGCTGCGCAGCGACCCGCGGGTGACGAACTTCGAGAAGTTCAACGCGCGCGACCTCCCCACCGCGAAGCTGCCGCACGACCTCTACGGCATCGTGGTCATGGACCTATCGTTCATCTCGCTCTCCTTGGTCTTGCCGGTGGCTTGGGCCCGCGTGGCGCTGGGCGGCCATCTCGTCGCGCTCATCAAGCCGCAGTTCGAAGCCACCAAGGCGGAAGCCGACAAGGGAAGGGGTATCATCAAGGACCCCTTGATCCACGCCCGGGTAGTCGAAGGCCTGACTGCGGCGAGCCGTGACTTGCCGGGGGCTGAGGTCCTCGGGGTCATTCCTTCCCCGATTGAGGGAGGGGAGGGGAATAAAGAGTTCCTGATCTGCCTCCGCCGAAAAGGCTAGGCCCAGGGGCATAAAAACCGCTTTTTTGCTGTTTTCGGGCACTTTCTGGCCTTCCGACCCAGAACCCCCTTTTCCTTCTTGCCCAAAGCCCCGCATCCCTTACCAAAAACCCTCCCATGACTACCGAAGGTAAGCTCAAGCGTTCCCGCAACCCCCTCGATTTCGATTTCACCGAGCCCGAGGCCCTGTCGCGCTACGTCACCGAGACGGGCAAGATCCTGCCCCGCAAGCTGACCGGCCTCACCGCCCGCCAGCAGCGTCATATTTCGAAGGCCGTCAAGCGCGCCCGAAATATGATCACGATGAAGTAATCGGGTTTCCCCGATGCTTTTTCCGGGCCGCCTTCTGGGCGGCCTTTTTGTTGTCCAGGGGTTGCCGACCTGCCGGCTTTCCGCACAGTCCGAATTCCCTTGTCCACGCCTGCCGCCAGTTTCCTGTCTTCGTCGCCGACCGACCTGTCGCGCGCGGCGGAGCTCCTGCGGACCGGGCACTGCGTGGCCTTGCCGACGGAGACCGTCTACGGCCTCGCCGCGGACGCGTTGAACCCCGCGGCGTTGGCGCAGGTCTTCACCATCAAGGGGCGACCGCTGCTCGATCCGCTCATCGTGCACGTGCTTGATCAGGCCGCCTTGGCGGAAGTCGCCGAGCCGGATGCCCGTTTGGCCGCGCTGGCTAGCTTCTGGCCTGGTCCGCTGACGGTCGTGCTGCGCCGTAAGGCCTGCGTGCCCGACCTCGTCACGGCTGGCCAAGCCACCGTCGCCGTGCGCATCCCCGCGCACCCGGTCTTCCGCGAAGTGCTGCGCCTGAGCGGCCGTCCGCTGGCCGCCCCGAGCGCTAATCCCTTCGGCTACGTCAGCCCCACCAAGGCCGTGCACGTCAGTGATTCGCTGGGCGCCCGTTGTCCGTGGATCGTCGAGGGTGGGGCGTGTACGCATGGCGTCGAGTCGACCATCCTCGATCTCTCCGTGCCAGGCCGGGCGCGCTTGCTGCGTCCGGGGCCCATCACGCTCGAGGCCTTGCAGGCCAAGCTCGGCCCCATCGAAGTCGTCACGCGTGCCGCCAGCCAGCAGACGGCGCAAGCTGCGCCTGGCATGCTGGACCGTCATTACAGCCCGGCCACGCGCGTCCAGCTGTTCGCCCGCGGCACGCCGCCGCCCGCGGCCACCGGCAAGGTCGCCCGCCTGCTGTTGGCTCGCCGTCCCGACCTACCGGTGGGCCCGACGGATTTCTACCTGTCGGAACAGGGCTCCGCTGAAGAAGG
>RFQN01000326.1 GCA_009924965.1 Verrucomicrobiota bacterium | reverse complement strand
TCAGTTTCTGCGCCTTCGCCTACGTCATCGCCTTCGCCATCCACCACGCGCTGGTGCCGAAGCTCGAGAAGGCGGTCCTCTGAGGTCCGCCGGCTAGGCAAAAGAAAAGGGCCCCATGACGGGGCCCTTTTTGTTGGCGTGGACCGCGGGGCTTAGCCGGCGACGACGATGTTCACCAGCTTGCCCGGGACGACGATCTCCTTCACGACGGGCTTGCCGTCGGTGAACTTGAGCACGTCGGCGTGGGCCTTGGCCAGCGCGAGGAGGGCGTCCTTGGAGATGTCCTTGGCGACCTTGGCGGTGGCGCGGACCTTGCCGTTGACCTGGAAGATGACCTCGACGGTGGTCACGACGAGCTTGGAGGCGTCGAGCTTGGGCCAGCCGGCCGCGGTGACGCTTTCTTGGTGGCCGAGGCGGGCCCAGATCTCCTCGCACACGTGCGGGGCGAACGGTGCGGCGAGGCGCACGAAGTCCTCGACGGTCGAGCGACGCAGGGCCGGCGATTTCTCGGCGACGTTCATCAGGATCATCATCTGCGAGATGGCGGTGTTGAACTGCAGCGTCTCGATGTCCTTGCCGACCTTCTGGATGGTGCGGTGGAGTTCGCGCACGAAGTCCTCGGGCTCCTGCGCCTGGTCGTTGATCTTGGCGGAAGGGCCGCCGGTGGCTTCATCGACCGAGAGGCGCCAGAGGCGCTTGAGGAAGCGGGTAATGCCCGAGATGCCTTCGGAGCTCCAAGGCTTGGAAGCCTCGAGCGGCCCGAGGAACATCAGGTACATGCGGAGCGCGTCGGCGCCGTGGTCCTTGACGATGGAGTCGGGGTTGACGACGTTGCCGCGGCTCTTGGACATCTTCTCGCCGTCTTCGCCCATGATGAGGCCCTGGTGGAAGAGCTTCGTGAAGGGCTCAGCCGTCGGGAGCACGCCGATGTCGTGCAGGAAGCGGTGCCAGAAGCGCGCGTAGAGCAGGTGGAGCACGGCATGCTCGGCGCCGCCAATGTAGAAGTCGGGGCAGCCCCAGTACTTCAAGGCGTCGGCCGAGGCGATGTCCTTGGCGTTCTGCGGGTCGAGGTAGCGCAGGTAATACCAGCAAGAGCCGGCCCACTGGGGCATGGTGTTGGTCTCGCGCGAGGCCTTGACCCAGAGCGGGCCGGGCTGGGCCTGCGACTGCGGGACGGTGGCGCCGCTGGCCACGTCGTACCAGACCTCGGTCCATTCGGGCTCCTTCGACAGCGGCGAATCGCCGGTCGGGGAGGGCTGGTAGGACTTCACCGTCGGGAGCGTGAGCGGGAGCTGCTTGGAGGTCAGCGGCACGGCGCAGACTTCGACGCCGTTGAGCTGGCAGGTGACGGGTTCCTTGGGCAGGAACTCGCGGACTTCGGAGTCGGCCGGGATCTTGGCGTAGTCGGCACGCGAGACCCAGAGGAGCGGGAAGGGCTCGCCCCAGTAGCGTTGGCGCGAGAAGAGCCAGTCGCGCAGCTTGAAGTTCACCGCGAGCTTGCCCTGGCCCTTGGCGGCGAGGTCGGCGGTGATCTTCTTCTTGGTCTCCGTGGCGGAGAGGCCGTTGAAGGGGCCGGAGTTCACCATCGGGCCGTCTTCGGTCCACGGCTGTTCGTTGACGTCGATGGCGTCCTGGGAGCCGACGACCTGGATGATCGGCAGCGAGAACTGCTTGGCGAATTCCCAGTCGCGCTCGTCGTGCGCAGGCACGGCCATGATGGCGCCCGTGCCGTAGGTGATCAGGACGTAGTCGGCGGTCCAGACGGGGATCTTGGCGCCGTTGACAGGGTTGAGGGCGTAGGCGCCCGTGAAGACGCCGGTCTTCTTCTTGTCGGCG
>RFQN01000325.1 GCA_009924965.1 Verrucomicrobiota bacterium | reverse complement strand
GCACGTTGAGCGTCGCGCCGGGGCGACCGACGGACACCGACGCGCCGGTCTTGGAGAGGTTGAGCTTCAAGTAGCGGCCCAGCGAAACGACCTTGCGGAAGCGAAAGGAACCCATGCGGTTTATAAAAGAAAAATAGAGCCACCGGGCGAGCGCTTTCCGGCGGCACTGCGCAGTTGCCCCCGCCCGGCCAGCCGCTAACCTGCGGCGATGCTCTCCCTCCTCGCCGCCCTCAGCCTGGCCGCCGCCAGCGAGCTCCCGCCCGCGCCGCCGCGCGTCACCGTGACGGCGATCCCCGGCCGCGAGGTCTTCAGCCTGGCCTACGACGTGAAGCGCGTGGACCTCCCGATCGGGCGCCAAGCGGAAATCGCCGAGGCCCTGCAAGGCGCGCACCTCGACCAACTGCTGACGGCCCACCTGAAGCTCCGCACGGCCACGGACGCGGCCAAGAAAGCCAGCGCCGCCCAAGACGAAGCCGAGAAAGCCGCCGACCGCGAAAAGGAGCGGGTGCAGAAGCAGCAAGCCGACGTCGACAAGGCCGAGAAGCAGGTGGAGACGGCGAAACAGAACCTCGAGAACGCCCAGCGCCGCCGCGAGGACAGCAAGACCATCGATGGCTATCAGGCGACGGTCAACTCGCTGAACGGCCGGCTGAACAACGAGAAGAAACAGCTCACGCGCGCGAAGGAAGTCGCCGCCCGCGCGGAAGGCCGCGCCAAAGAAGCGGCCCAGGCCGAAGCGCAGGCCGCGAAGGCCCTGAAAACGGTCGCCGACGACTACGCCAAGGCGGCCGCCAACGCCGAACCAGCCCTGAAGAAACTGCGGGCCGCGGCCGGCGTGCCCGAGGCCAAATAAGGCCGAGGCGCCTTATGACACAAGTCGTGGGCGGGACGGGCTTGCCTTCCTGCCGCGAACGACCAAGGTAGGACACGTTCCTTAACAAACGCATCACGAGCAACGCCGGCGCCCGCCGACCTTGCACCAACCGAGCCTCTTAGGCCGCGGTGGTTTTCAGGACTAACCTCCTGAGATGAGGACCGAAAGGTCACAATCCATCCTCCCACCCGGAGTCGATCGTGCTGCGTGCCGCTTCCACCCACACGCCATGATCAACACCACCGACACCGCTCCCGCCGGCCCGCGCCTCTCCATCCGCGTGCAGGGCGAAAACCCGTTGCACCATCTCTGGAACAACCACGGCACCTGGTGGATCCACTACACGATCCACCCCGACGCCTGCACGAAGGCCCGGGTGCGCCGTTCGTTGCGGACCCACGACCTCACCGTCGCGCTCCAACGGCGTGACGAGATCCTCGGGGCCTTGCCCGGAGCAACCACCGCGGCCCGCGCCGCCTAAACGGATGGCCACCTTTCTCGGTTTCACCGTGGTGCTTCTCCTCCACGCACTCGCGGCCCGCGAACTCTAAGAGCCGGCCCAGGCTCAAAAGAACTCGACGATGTATTCGAGCTTCGCGCTGCGCCACCCTTTGACCGGCAAGGATACGCCGAAGCGGTGGCCGCGTTTGGGCGCGACCTCGGGCCGGAAGATCACGCATTGCGCGATGCCCATGCCTTCTCGCCCGACGCGCACGTCCGTGAGTTTGAGTTCCTTCAGGCCCTTGGTGTCTTGCGGAAAGCGGTCGGTGCCGCCGAGGAGGTAGACCTTCAGTTCCGGGTTGTCCTCCACGTGGAAACGGCCGGGGTCCAGCGAGATGCTCCACGCGGCCTTGTTGGGCCAATAGGCCAAGGGCCAAAAGCCCGCGGCCGGGAAACAGACGATGTGCTCGCCCTTCCCGGCGGCGTTGCTCGCGTCCATCGACCACATCGCCGAGTACCCGCGCACCTGGCCGAAG
>RFQN01000324.1 GCA_009924965.1 Verrucomicrobiota bacterium | reverse complement strand
CCTCAGACCCGACCTTTCCGGCCTCCGCCGTCGCCTCACCGAACTGGAAGGGCTCATGGCCGACCCGGCCACGTTCGGGGATAGCCGCCGGGCCGCCGCCCTCGGGGCCGAACTGCGTTTCACGGGCAAGGCGGTCAAGGCCGACGACCTGCTGACGGGCCTCGAAAAGGAGCTGGCCGAAGCCCAAGCCCTCGCCGGCGAGGCCGACCCCGAAATGCGCCGGATGGCCGACGACGAAATCCGCCGCCTGACGCCCCTCATCGAGGTCGCCCGCGACCAGCTGATCAAGGCGATCGTGCCGCCCAACCCCGACGACTCCCGCAACGCGCTGGTGGAAATCCGCGCCGGCACGGGGGGCGAAGAGGCCTCCTTGTTCGCCTCCGAACTGCTCCGCGCCTACACCCGCTTCGCCGAACGCAAGGGCTGGAAGCACGAACTGATGTCGCTGTCGCACTCCGACCTCGGCGGGGTCCGCGAAGCGGTCCTGCTCATCGAAGGCGAAGGGGCCACCGCGCTGCTCCGCCACGAGGCCGGCGTCCACCGCGTGCAACGCGTGCCGGCCACCGAAGCCTCCGGCCGCGTCCACACGTCCGCAGCCACGGTCGCAGTGCTCGCCGAAGCCGAAGAGGCCGAGGTGGTGCTCAAGCCCGAAGACCTCGACATGTCCGTGGCCCGCGCTTCCGGCGCCGGCGGCCAGCACGTCAATAAGACGGAATCGGCCGTCCAGATCATCCACAAGCCTACGGGGCTCATGGTCTACTGCGCCGACGAGCGCTCCCAGCTCCGCAACCGCCAGAAGGCCCTCCGCGTGCTGCGCTCCCGCCTGCTGGACATGACCCGCGCCAAGGAACGCGAGGTCCGCGCCGACGCCCGCAAGAACATGATCGGTTCCGGCGACCGCTCGGAACGCATCCGGACCTACAATTTCCCGCAGAACCGCATCACCGACCACCGCATCGACCTGACGGTCCACGGCATCGAACAGGTGCTGGAGGGCGACCTGGACGAACTGGTGAACGCGCTCTACGACGCCGACCTGCGCACGCGCGCCGAGGCGATCACTCGGCCTTCACCGTAAAGGCGGCGGCGGTCTCGCTGACGCGGAACAGGCCCTTGGTGGGCTCACCGTCATCTAGCCGTCCATCGACGACGAGGAGGATCCGTTGCGTGCTGGCGTCCGGCGTCGACGGCGTGAAGACAACCGCCGGCACGCCCTTTCCGGCCGGGCCATCCGGCGTGAAGGTCCACGTGCCGTTGACGGAGGCCTTATCCAAGGCGGGCTGCACGACCTTGGTGAAACCAAAGGCAGCGAGGTCAGCCGGGGGGACGCGGAAGTCGAACTTGGCCGGCCAGGCGCCCTTCTCCAAGCGGTATTGGATCAACGGCGCGCGGGCTTCGCGGTAGACGAGGGTCATGCCGTCTGCTTGGAAGTGGTCGCGGAGGACGAACCCGAAGGCGATGAGGAGGCCAAGGATAAGGCCGCCGAGGGCGCACATCATGGCGTGATACCAGAGGGGCGAAGCGGGGGCCAAGAGGATCTGGGGGACTTTGCTTTCGGAGTCGGCCATGGAAAGGGGTGTGGAGTATCTTTGCGTGGTTCGGGTTCCGTTCAAGCCCGGAGCGTTTTGTTTCTTGGATAGGCCGCGGTTTCCGCCTTCGATGCCCCCGCATGGATCCCGCCTACCTCGAACGCTTCGCCGGCATCGGCCGCCTCTACGGGCGGGCCGGGCTGGAGCGTTTGTCGCGCAGCGGTTTCCTCATCGTCGGCCTCGGGGGCGTGGGCTCCTGGACGGCTGAGGCGCTCGCGCGCTCGGGCGTCGGCCACCTGACGCTGGTCGACGGGGATTCCGTCTG
>RFQN01000323.1 GCA_009924965.1 Verrucomicrobiota bacterium | reverse complement strand
GTTGACGTCTGTCCCGGGGAACGAGACCGCCGAGGCCTGGCGGGTCACGACCTACGTGCCGAGGCCGGACACCCCGGAGACGCTCTTCGAGCTCGAGACGACCCAGCGCAACGTGGCCAAGGACCCGCTGACCTTGACCAAGCATATCTACGGCGGGCTCGGCTTCCGCGGCCTGCCCACCTGGACCGTCGCCGCCCCGCTGACGTTCGTGACGTCCGAAGGCCAGATCGGCCGGCAGGCGGGTGATGGCCAGCGCGCCCGTTGGTTCGCGTTCGCCGGACCGACCGCGAAAGGTCGCGGCGGCATCGCCATCCTCGCCCACCCGGATAACGTCAATTTCCCCCAGTGGACGCGTTTCAACCCGAAGGACCCGTTCGTGGCTTTCACGCCGGTGCACGACGCCCCCCTGACGATCAAGCCGGACGAAGTCCTGACCCAGCGCTTCCGCTTCCTGGTCTTCGATGGCGAGCCGGACGTGGCGCGGATCGAGGCGTGCTGGGAGGGGTATGCCCGGCCCGCCCGCGCGATCGCCAGATAGCCGCCGGCGAGCGGGTGGCGATCGCCCCTCAGCCAAGATGCCCAAGGGTTGTCGTGGACAGGAACCGCCGGTGGGTTTCTATGGTCAGACCCCCATGGCATTTCGTCGCCACCTACTCTCCTTCGCGGCCCTGCTTCCCGGCTTCGTCGCCGCCGCCGAGCCCGTCGACTTCAACCGCGACGTGCGGCCCATCCTGTCCGACCGTTGCTTCGGCTGCCACGGCCCGGACGCCAACAAGGGCCGCAAGGCGGGCCTGCGTCTGGATGAGTTCGAGGGCGCCACGAAGAAGCTGAAGAGCGGCGACACCGCCATCGTCCCCGGGAATTTGGAGAAGAGCGCGCTCGTCGCCCGCATCCGCGCCCAAGCGGACGACGAGATCATGCCGCCGCCCGAGCTGCACCGTCCGCTCTCCGCCGCGGAAAAGGACATCCTCACGCGCTGGGTCAAGCAAGGCGCCCAGTACGCCCCACACTGGGCCTTCGTCTCGCCCCAAGCGGCCCCGGTCCCGTCCGTCCCTGACGCCGCCTGGGCCAAGGACCCCATCGATGCGTTCATCTACGATCGTGCCAGCAAAGCCGGACTGAAACCCTCCGCCCCCGCCGACCGCGTGACGTTGCTCCGCCGCGCGTCGCTGGCCCTCACCGGGCTGCCGCCGACGACCGCCGAGGTCGAAGCCTTCCTCGCCGACCTTTCGCCCGACGCCTACGAGAAACGTGTCGATGCGCTGCTCGCGTCGCCTCGCTACGGTGAACACCTGGCCGTCAGCTGGCTCGACCTCTCGCGCTACGCCGACACCTGGGGCTACACCGGCGACAACGCGATGTTCGCCTGGCCCTGGCGCGACTGGGTGCTCAAAGCCTTCAACGAGAACAAGCCGTACGACCAGTTCCTCACCGAGCAGCTCGCCGGCGACCTCCTGCCCAACCCGACCCAAGACCAGCGGGTAGCCACGGCTTTCAATCGTCTGCACCGCATGACCTTCGAGGGTGGATCGATCGCCGAGGAGCTCCGCCAGGATGGCATCAACGACCGCGTCAGCACCGCGGGCTATGGCTTCATGGGCCTGACGATGGAGTGCTCCCGCTGCCACGACCATAAGTACGACCCGATTTCGCAGAAGGACTACTACTCGATGGCCGCGATGTTCGGCGACCAGAACGAGAACGGCCTACTCTCCTATCACGGCGAAGTCCCGCCGCCGTTCGTGCGCTTATTCAAGTCCGACGAGGAGCGTGCCAAGGAACGCCAACTGAAGGACGCGGTCGCTGCCGCTGAGAAGGCCTTGGCGTCCCTGCCGCCGCCCGCCGCCACGCCCCTGACA
>RFQN01000322.1 GCA_009924965.1 Verrucomicrobiota bacterium | reverse complement strand
TGATGCTCTGGATGTCCCAGTGCTCGACCGGCTCGAGCGCGCCGAGCGCGGCGCCATCGCCCTGCTCGAGCTGCGCGAAGTCGGTGATCACGGTCCTCAGGCGCTTGAGGTCGAGCCCTTGCAGGCGGTCGGCGAGGCCCGGATGCGCGATCATCACCTCGCCCGCCGCGGCGTTCACGACATGCTCGAGCACGGCGCCCTTGTAGGCGGTGTTGAGCGGGACGTAGACCGCGCCGAGGTAGTTGATGGCGAACCACGACAGCACCATCGGCTTGCCGCTCGACAGCCACGCGAACACGCGGTCGCCCTTGCGGACGCCCCGCTCGCGCAGCGCGGCCGCGACCGCGCGGGTGGCGGCGAGGCACTCGGCGTAGGTGAGCGTCGTGCCGTCCTCGAAACGGGCGCAGAGCCTCTCGGGGAAGCGCCGCGCGCGGGTCTCGAGGATGTCGCGCAGCACGCAGTCCTCGCGGGCCGGCGGCGCGGGCGGGAACCAGGGCGGACGATGCCCTTCCTTCACGGGACGGTCAGGCCTGCAGCTGCTTGAGGAGGGAGGCCATGTCGAAGTAGTCGCGCCACGAGGCGATCTTGCCGTCGCGGAAGCGGAACACGGTCATGAACGGCGTGCTCGCGCTCTGCACCGACGACAAGGGACGCATCTACGCGAGCGACCAGTACGGCTCGCTCTACCGCTTCCCCGCACCCGCCGCCGGCCAGACCCTCAAGCCGGCCGACGTGCAGAAGCTCGGCGTCAGCATCCGCGGCGTGAACGGCATGCTCTTCGCCTTCGGCGCCCTCTACGTCGGCGTGAACGACTACGAAAAGAAGATTCCCAGCGGCGTCTACCGCATCAGCGACACCAACGGCGACGACGCGCTCGACAAGGTCGAGATGCTCCGCGAGTTCGAGTCCAGCG
This sequence comes from Verrucomicrobiota bacterium, assembly GCA_009924965.1. Taxonomy (GTDB): domain Bacteria; phylum Verrucomicrobiota; class Verrucomicrobiia; order Opitutales; family UBA953; genus UBA953. Next base: position 947 of record RFQN01000322.1, on the reverse strand, counting down.
GTGACCACGGCGTGCACGCCATCCTCCCGACGCCCGACGGCAAGGCCCTCTACCTCGTCTGCGGTAACAACGCCGTCAAGACGCAGACCGCCGCCAGCTCGCCGGTCCCGTCGATCTGGGGCGACGACCATCTGCTCCCGCGCATGCCGGACGGCCGCGGCCATAACCGCCACGTCCTCGCGCCGGGCGGCATCATCTACCGCTTCACCCCGGACGGGAAGGAATTCAAGGTCTTCGCCTCGGGCTTCCGCAACATCTACGACGCCGCCGTCAACAAGGACGGCGAGCTGTTCACGTACGACGCGGACATGGAGTACGACTTCAACACCCCTTGGTACCGCCCGACGCGCATCAACCACGTCGTCAGCGGCGGCGAATACGGCTGGCGCAACGGCGCCGGCAAGTACCCCGAGTTCTACGCCGACAACCTGCCGGCCGTCCTCAACATCGGCCCAGGCTCACCCACAGGCATGACCTTTGGCTACGGCGCCAAATTCCCGGCCAAGTACCAGCAGGCGCTCTACGCCCTCGATTGGAGCTGGGGCAAGATCTACGCCATCCAACTCACGCCCAAGGGCGCAAGCTACACCGCGACCAAGGAAGAATTCGTCACCGGCGGCCCCCTGCCCGTGACCGACGCCCTCATCCACCCGAAGGATGGCGCCATGTACTTCTCCATCGGCGGCCGCAAGGTGCAGTCCGGCCTCTACCGCGTGTCCTACGTCGGCAAGGAAAGCACCGCCGCCGTCGACGCCACCACGCGCCCGACCGACGAAGCTAAGCTCCGCCACCAACTCGAAGGCCTCCACGGCACCCAGGACATCAAGGCCATCAGCGCCGTTTGGCCGCACCTCGGCCACGCCGACCGCAACGTCCGCTGGGCCGCCCGCACGGTCCTCGAGCATCAGCCCTTGGAGCAGTGGAAGGAGCGCGCCCTGAAGGAGACG
>RFQN01000321.1 GCA_009924965.1 Verrucomicrobiota bacterium | reverse complement strand
GGGCTTCGGGTCGAAGAGGTCCATCTGCGACGGCGCACCCGACTGGAAGAGGTAGATGATCTTCTTGGCCTTGGGCTTGAAGTTGGGGAAGCCCGTCGCCTCGGGCTTGCCGGCGAAGGCCGACGGGCCGAGGAGGGAGCCCAAGGCGGCCAGGCCGATGCCGCCCGCCGTGCCCTTCAGGAACGTGCGGCGCGAGAGGGCGAGCTTGGTGGCGTCGTCGAGGCCGAGGAATTCGCGGTCGTTGCAGTTCATTCGCGGGTCACGGTTTCGTCGAGGTTGAGCAGCACGTTGGCGGTCACGGTCCAAGCGGCCAGCTGCGCCGGGTCGAGGTCGGCCGGGGCCGGGCTTTGCCCGTTGGCGAGCAGTTGCTTCGCGGCGGGGACGTCGGCGGCGTAGGCCTTGAGGCGGCGTTCGAGTCCCGGACGGAGCACGGCGAGTTCGGCGGGCGTGGCGGGCCGACGGGTGACGCGTTGGAAGGTCCAAGCGAGGCGTTCCTCCGCGGTGCCGGGCTGACGCAACGCCAGTTCGGCCAACTTGCGCGAGGCTTCCACGAAGGTGACTTCATTCAGCAAGGACAGCGCCTGCATCGGCGTGTTGCTGCGCGAACGCTTGACGGTGCAGACCTCGCGGGTGGCGGAGTCGAAGAGCAGCATGGAAGGCGGGGCGGCGGTGCGCTTCCAGATCGTGTAGAGCGAGCGGCGGTAGAGGCCTTCGCCGGTGTCGGCCTTGTAGTTGCGCATGTCGCCGTAGACGCTCGTCTCGTCCCAGACGGCTTCGGGCATGTAGGGCTTCACGCTGGCACCGCCGACCTTGGGCACGAGCAGTCCGCTGACGGCCAGGGCTTGGTCACGGATGGTTTCGGCGGAGAGGCGGAACCGCGGGCCGCGGCTGAGCCAGCGGTTCTCGGGATCCTTCTCGAGCTTCTCGGCGGTGACGACGGTGCTTTGGCGGTAGGCTTGGCTCATGAGCATGAGCTTCTGCATGCGCTTCATGTCCCAGCCGTGTTCCGCGAAGTCGACAGCCAGCCAGTCGAGGAGTTCCGGGTGGCTCGGCCATTCGGCCTGCGAACCAAAGTTCTCGGAGGTCTTCACCAGGCCGATGCCGAAGAAGCTTTCCCAAGCGCGGTTGACCCAGACGCGGGCGGTGAGCGGGTGTTGGCCGCTGACGAGCCAGCGGGCGAAGCCGAGGCGGTTGTTGGGCGCGCCGGGTGGAAGGGGCGGAAGGACGGCGGGGAGCTTGCGTTCCACCTTCGCGCCGGGCTTGTCGTATTCGCCGCGGTTCAGCACGAACGCGTCGCGAGGTTGGGAGAGTTCCTTCATCACCATGACGTCGATGACGCCGGGCAGGGTGTTCTTCGCGTTCATCAAGCCGGCGAGGCGCGCTTCGGCGGCCCGCTTCGGGTGCTCGGGGCTATCGGCGAAGGCCTTGGCGAGGGCCTTGCGGTCTTCGGCGGTCCGGGCGGCGGGTTCCTTGAGGATCAAGGCGCGAAGTTCGGCGGCTTGGGGCGTCTCCTTGAGGTTGACGAGGTTCGCGGGGAGGCTGGTGGTGCTGAGGCGGAAGCGCCCGACGTTATGGTTGGCGAGGGCTTCGCAACGCAGGGTGATGTTGAGCTTGGCGCCGGCCGGTACGGTCGTGGGCGTGAGCACGAAGAGGCCTTTGCGCGGCACACGGTTTTCGGCGACGTTGCCGCCGATGGCCCAGCCGGTGCCATTCTTGGCCCGGGCGGCCTTGGCCTTCTTGGCGCCCTTGGCCGCCATGCCACTGTCGATTAGGCTCTTGATCGGCCAGTTGTCTTGGCTGAAGTCCGCTTGGGCGTCGACGAAGTCGAGTTCCACCTTCTGGCCGTCGGCGAGGGTGAGGAAAGCATCGACGCCGCTCAGGAC
>RFQN01000033.1 GCA_009924965.1 Verrucomicrobiota bacterium | reverse complement strand
CGAAGCGAGCGGCCGACGGGTCGAGGCGGCGGCGGAGAGTGATCACCGCGGCGAGGCGCACGGAAGCGTTCTCGTCCTTAGCCACCGCGTCGAAGGACGCCGGGGTCTGGCACAGGAGGTCGATCGCGAAAGAACCCGCGTGGCGGAGCACCGGATCCTTGTCGGCGTTCTCGCGCAGCATGGTCAAGACTTCCGGCAGGTACTTGTCGGCCGAGAGACGGCCCGCGGCGATGGCGGCGAACGAACGCACGCGCAGCGAGGGGTCGAGGATGAGCTTGCCGAGCGGGAGGTCGTTGCCCTTCAGCGGGGCTTCCTCAAGGACACGGATGGCCTGCGCGCGGACTTCGGCATCGGCATGGCTCAGGAGCGGCACGAGTCGGTTAGCGGCGGCGACACGGTCAGCCACCGGGGCCACCGGGGTGGACTTGCCGTTGAAGGCTTCGCTCGGGGAGATGGCGGCGCCACGACGGGCGAGGATGCCAAGGCCCCAGATGCCGTGGACGCGCTCGAGCGGGTTGGCCGACTTCGTCGCGGTTTCAAAGCGGTCGGCGGCGTCCGGACGGCGGGTCAGCTCAATCTGCGCGCGGAGACGGATGCGCTGGTCGTCATGGGCCAGGAGCTTCGCCAGTTCGGCGGAAGAACGCTGGGCGAAGCCTTCCTTAATCAAGCTGGCCACCGTGGCGGCCGCTTCGGGCTTCCACATCTTCTCGGCGGACAAGGTGACGATACGGCCGGCATCATGCGACTCCCAGCCGGTGATGAAGTCGGACACCACCAGACGACCCTTCCAATCGTATTCAATATCGGTCGCGGCGACGCCCCAGAGCAGCTGGTGCGATTCGGTCATCTTCATGCCAGCCCCGGCGGGCTCGACCTTAAAGGACCAGATGCCGGAAGCCCCGGCGGAACCGCGATAGTCGCAGATGTGGAAGTGTTGGGCCTCGGCTTCGAGGTAGCCGGCGCCTGGGTGATACGTCAGGCCAGAAGGGCCGGAGGTGATGTAAGCGGCCGGCGGAATGATGAAGGCCGGCTGGACCGGATTCTGGAGTTCCCAAACCTTTTCGGTCATCCAGCGGGAAGGCGGACGCTGCTCCAGGCCGATCTCGCGGTGGAAGGTGTGCATCGCTTGGTGCTCCATTTCCCAACCAGAGTCGGCGCCTTCAACGACGTAGACCACGCGGGCGGCATCGCCTTGGTCGGAATTATTGTCGACCGAGATACCGTTGCCGAAATCGTCGAAGGCGATTTCCTTCGGGTTGCGGAGGCCGAAGTGGACGACTTCGAAGTTGGAACCGTCGGGCTCGAAGCGGAAGATGGCGCCGCGGTTATGCGAGTCGTACTTCTTGCCTTCCTTGGTGGTGAAGTTGAAGCCTCGGTCGCCGATGGTGCCCCAGACACGGCCGTCATAGCCGATGGCGAAGCCGTTCATATCATGGCCGGAAAGGGAGACGCGCACGCCAAAGCCGTCCTGCAGGACCTTGCGCTGGCCTTCCGTGCCGTCCTGTTTGGCGTCCTGCAGCATCCAGATGCGCGGGATGCAGGCGAAGTAGACGTTGTCGTCCCAGGCCATCACGCCCGCGCCCGTGCCGTCGAGGATGTCGTTGAACTTCTCGTCGAACATCTTGGCCTTGGCGAAGACGCCGTCGCCCTGCTCGTCCGTGAGGAAGCGGATCTTCTCGGACTTCGCGGTCATCCACTCAAGCGACTTCTTGCCGGCCCACTTCTGGTGGAGCGCGAGGCGATCGGCTGTGGTCTTAGCCGCCAGGTCGTCATGGTACCAGTAGAGGTTGTTGCGGTCGTCCTCGACGCCGAAGCGGAAGCGATGCGTCTCGGCGACGTAGAGGCTGCCGTCATTGGCGAACGCGATGGCCGTCGGCGAAGTCACGCCCGTCTCCTTGTGGCCGCCGGTGACCTTGAAGGTCGCACCCGGCTCGAGGGCGGCGCTGCCTTCACCCGCGACGCGGACGAGGTTGCTGGCCGCCTTCGGCTTCGGACGGCCGCCTGATGGGAACTTCGGCTTGTTGTCGGAAGAGAAGACGAAATGGTCCGCCGCGATGATACCCCAAGCGCCCGTTTCGTTGTCCACGATGCGGATGACGCCTTTCTTGCCCTTGAACTCGGCGATGTCCCAGACGACTTCGGCGAGGGTGAGGCCGTTCTTGCCGACGGCCTCGCGGACGACCTTGCCGTTCACGAGCAGCTGGACGGCCGTCTTGCCGGGGTGGTTGCCGCCGGCGACCAGGAAGCCAAGGAACGGATGCGTCAGCAGGATCTCCGGCGACGTCAACGTACCGGTCGCGGCGTCGCCCCCGTGGCCGGAGGTCACCAGCGCATTGCCGGCATAGTTGCGGAACTCGCCGTTCACGCCGTCGACCTTGCCGGCGACGGGCGCGAGGCCGAAGGCCGTGCCCGTGGTCTGCCAGCTGTCGAAGCCGTCGCCTTCGAAGGCTTGGATGACTTTGACGTCCGCCTGCAAAGCGGCGGCGCCGAAGACAAGGGATGCAAATAGGAATGAAGAGGACCTCATGGGGATAACGGGGAGTCAGCCCAGAAAAAGGGATGTTCCCCCGAGGTCGAGGATGGCTTCAGAAAACTTGCCTTCTGAAGCCTAGAAATCAGCGAATTCCGGATAAAACTTGGAATTTAGCCCCGAAATGGGCCGGGTGCGTCAACGCCCGCAGCCGGCCCGTCGCCTCACTGTCGCCCGTGGCCATGATGCGCTCCATGGCGGCACCAGCCTGCTTCACGAAAAAGGCCTCTTGGCGCTCCCAGCGGACCGAACGGAAACCTTGGGCGACGAGGACCGGCTCCAAACGGTCCCAGAGGACGTGGCACGTCAGGTCTTGCGAACCAAGATTGTCCAAGATCGCTCCGGAGAGCTGATGGCTTCGGTAAGCGCGGGCGGTGCCCGCCGGCGAACCTTCGAGGCACTGCGCCACGGTCTTACCGTAGTCCAACAAGATCACGGCGCCGCTCCAGCCTCCACGCAGCAAATCGGCCAGCAAGGACTCCGCCGCCAAGGGCGCATCCAACAACCAGCCCTCCGCGGCGGGCGGCAGACTGGCAGCGAACGCGGCGGCGGCGGGACTCGAGAAATCGGCCAAAGGCTCCACCGTCAGTTCCGCTCCATCGACGCGGACACCGAGCTCGCGCCAAGCACCCGCTTGGCGCACCAAGCGATGGAAGGGCTGGGCATCGAGGAGCTCGTTCGCCACCAAGACGGCGCGCGCGGGGAAGACGGGCTGGGAGCCGACACGGAACACCTGCGTGCCGGCGAAGCGCGCGGCGACGCCCGCGAAATGCGTCTGGCCAGGTTCAGCCCCGACCTCGACGAGCGTGTGACCGGAGACATCCCCCACGAGCGATACCGCAGCCTGCGCGATCAACTCACCGAACATCGGTCCCAACGCCGCGGCCGTGGTGAAATCGGTGCCGGCGGCCTTGCCGACGCGGGGGCGATCGCAGACGTAGTAACCGAGGCCAGGCGCATACAGCGCGGCCTCCACCAAGCGCACGAAAGGCACGACCCCGCCGCGGGCTTCCTGGCGAAGCACGTCCACGATGGCGGCATGACGGGCCTGTGCGTCCATGTCCCCAGCGTGGAAGGCTCTTTTAGTGAGCGCCAGACGAAACGAGGTTGAGCCAGCCCCGAAATTGGACTGACTCCTCCTCGATGATCCTCGCGATCGAAAGCTCCTGCGATGAATCCGCGCTCGCCCTCTTCGAGCCGGATGCAGGGTTGCGCCGGGAAGTCATCAGCTCGCAGGCCGAAGCCCACGTCCGCTTCGGCGGGGTCGTGCCCGAGCTCGCCAGCCGGATGCACCTGTCGGCCCTGCCCTTGCTGCTCGAGGACTACCGCGCGGAACTCGCCGCCGTCGAAACCATCGCGGTTACGCGCGGCCCTGGCCTCCTGCCCTGCCTGTCGATGGGCGTCAGCCTCGCGCGCGCGCTCGCCCTAGCCACCGGCAAGCCGCTGGTCGGCGTGAACCACCTCCGCGGCCACGTCCACTCGCCCTTCATCAGTCTACATGCCCAGAGCCCGGCGGAATTCCTCGCCCGCCGCGCCGAACTCCTGCCGCACCTCGGCATCCTCATCTCGGGCGGCAACACGTTGCTCGTGTGCCTCGACGTGGACCTCCGAATCACGGTGCTGGCCCGCACGGTCGACGACGCCGCCGGCGAGGCCTTCGACAAAGGCGCCAAACTGCTCGGCCTGCCCTACCCCGGTGGCGCCCTCATCGAACAGCACGCGTCCCGCGGGGATGTCCGGAAATACGTCTTCCCGCGTGGCATCCCCGAGAAGGCCGACTTGCGCATGAGCTTCTCCGGACTGAAGACCGCGCTGCGCTATCAGCTCGAGAAAATGACCGACGCCGAACTGGCCACCGACCTACCCGACCTCTGCGCCGGCTACCAGCACGCCATCATCGAACAGCTCGTCTCCAAGACGGGCGCCGCGCTCGACCGCGCCGCCTATAAGTCCGTCGGCCTGTCGGGCGGCGTCGCCAACAACCGGACGCTGCGGCAACGGCTCACCAACGTCGCCCTCCAACGCGGACTTCCTATGTTGATCGCCGAGCCGAAGCATTGCGGGGACAACGCCGGCATGATCGCTTTCGCCGCTTGGGCCGACCACGGGCTGCCGACCGGCACCGCCGCTGCACCCACGCCGGCCTTGACGGTCGAAGAAACCTAAGCGCGTTGCTCAGCCTTGCTTCACGAGCTCCGTGAACGCCCGGAAGTGCGGCGACTGCGCATCGCGCAGCATCGCGTAGAAAACCGTCTCGGTCGGCAGGAGCGTGACGCCATGCGCGCGCAGCATCGCAAAACAGGCCTCCTGATCGGCCGCTCGCCGCGCCGTGATGGCGTCCGTCAGCAACGTCACTCCCATCTCCTGGCGCAGCGCATCGACCGCCGTCTGGTAAACGCAGACCGGACCTTCCAGCCCGCAGATCAAGAGGTTGTTGATGCCCTGGCTGGAGAGGGCAGCCGAGAGTTCGTCGCCCGCCAACGCCGAGAAAGCGGTCTTGCCGACGACGACCGCCCCGGGGCCCGCCGCCTGGAGGAGATCAGGATGCGTGCCACCCAACTTGGCGGGAACCTGCTCCGTGAAGAACACCGGGACGCCCAAGAGTTGCGCCGCCCCGACCGCCAACTTGCAGCGACGGAGGAAGGCCTCGGCCTCCGGCATCGCCTTGAGGAAGGAGGGCTGGACGTCGACGACCAGCAGGGCAAGGTGCGGGACAGGGCTATCGGGCATGAGACCACCCTGCGGACGGCCGCCCCGGAGTCAGCCCTTAAACCTGTGGTTTCGGCCTTCCCTGCCCCTAGACCGACCCTGTATTGTCAGGCCATGAACCCTAGCCAGATGCTCATCGTCGGCGCCAAGAATTCCGTATCTGCCTTCAATCGCATGAGCGGTAGCCTGCTCTGGACGACCCAGCTCAAAGGAGGCATGGTGGGCGGTGAATTCGTCACCCTGCATGTCGATGGGCTACAGGTCTTCGCGCATGCCCGCGGCGAGCTCTTCTGCCTGGAGCTTTCGACCGGCCGGATCCTCTGGAGCAACCCTCTGAAAGGACTCGGCTACGGCATCGCGACGTTGGCCACCCCCGGGTCGACCCCGAACCTCACGGCCGCCCAAGCCCAAGTCATCGCCGCCCAGCAGGCCGCCGCAGCCTCGAGCGGTGGCTCCGCCTCGGCAATGTGAGGGGAATGGGATTGCCCCACCCTCCCCGCTCGCCTCATTTTGAAGGCATGGATTGGCAGGTTAAACCTATCGCTCGCACCTGTGCCGCTTCCGGCCAGGAACTTCACGTCGGCGACACCGTCGTATGCGTTGTCTACAAGCCGGTGGGCGGCAACATCGAGCGGGCCGACGTCCTCAAGGACCAGGCGCCGAACTTCACCCCGAACGGCTTGCTCCTCGGACGCTGGACGCGCGAAGTGAAGGAGCGCAACGAAGAGGAACAAGCCCACCGCGCCCAGCTCCTGGCTTCGCGCGAGGAGTTCTTCCTCTCCCTCTACGACGACGCCGAAGACCCCAGCGGCGACAAGGGCGTGCTCAAGCACATCCTCGCCATGCTCCTCGAGCGCAAGCGGATCATCCGCGCGCTGGGACCGGCGGACAAGGGGCTCATCCCCTACCAGCACGCTTCCTCGAAGCAGACCTACCTCGTCCCGGCCTTGGACCTGCAGCCCAGCCACCTCCTGCAGGTGGGCACGGCCTTGGAGATGCTCGTCGGCTAACCTTATGTCATTCCTCCGTCCCGCCAGCCTGCTGCTGGCCGTCCTCGCCCTCGCCGGCTGCAACACCGACAAGGTCACGCACATCGCCTCGGTCTACGTCGAGGCCCCGGCCTCCACGACCTTGACGATGCGCAAGAACGTCAAGCTCCCGGTCAGCGGCATCACCATCCCGATCATGACGAAGGAGCTCACCCTCGCGGAAGACCTCCTCAGCACGACCGTCGTCGAAGCCGGCCCTAGCGATCTCCGCCAAGTCTACCTGCTGGTGCATGTGAACACTTCGGCCGCCCGCAACATCATGGACATCACCCGCCAGGCGCGCGGCAAGAACCTCGTGCTGGTCGTAAACGACGCGGCCGTCGGCATCCTGCCCATCGACCAGCAGATCAACGACGGGAAGCTCATGTTCGCGGTCGAACAGAAAGGCATGAACAGCCGCGAGGCCGCCCTCTTCCTGAGCGATAAGCTCAACGCTTCGACGGTCATCATCCGCAAGGAACTCGAGCAAAAGTGAGCCGCTGCCTAAGCACGCTCTTCTGCCTGCTGCTCGCCGGCCTCCTGGGGGCCACGGAAATCGTCTGGCCGACCTCGATGGATCGAACGACCATCCGGTCGCTCGAGGACTACGCACAGCCAACGGTCTCGGGCAAACCGGAGTCCGCGCTGTTCGGGATGGTGCGCGAGGAACAGCACCGTTTCCACGAAGGAATCGACATCCGCCCCATCGCCCGCGCCCCCAACGGCGAACCGCTGGACCGCGTGTTCTCGGCGATGAAGGGCAGCGTCGCCTACATCAACCAGCAGCTCAACGGGCCCTACGGCAAATACGTCATCCTCTACCACCCAGAAGCCGAGATCCCGGTCTACACGCTGTACGCGCACCTGGCTTCCGTGGAGAAGGGCCTCAAGGTCGGCGACAAGCTCTCGAAGGGCACCGCCATCGCCACGATGGGCCACACCTCCATCAGCCCGACGGCTATCCCCAAGGAACGCGCGCACCTGCATTTCGAGGTCGGTCTAGTGCTCTCCGCCAACTTCGGGAACTGGTACAACCAACAGCCCGACCTGCGCGATTCCCCCAATCAACATGGCATCTGGAACGGGCAGAACCTGGTCGGGTTCGACCCCGTGCCGATCTTGGGCCGCTCGTCGGTCAACCTGCTCGACAGCGTGCGGCAACTCCCGACCGCTCTCGCCGTGACGATGCGCACCAAGCGTCCGCCCGACTTCATCCAACGCTACCCTGGCTTGCTCGCCCCTGGCTCCGACCCGGCCAAAGCGGCGGGCTGGTACGTGGAGTTCACCTGGCACGGCCTGCCGAAACGCTGGACGGCGCTGCCGCCGGAGAGCCAACAATTGCCGAAAGGCGTCTGGAGCTACGTGGCCCTGGACAATAACCAGCGGCAACTGCTGACGTTGCGCAAGATGATCACCGCCGACGCCAAGATGCCGGGCGAAACCTTGACCCGCAACGTCAACATCCTGCTGACCGGCGCGCAGTGATCAGTTATGCCCAGGGTTCTCGGGTGAATCGAGCACGAGCCGGAGATCCGGCCGGTGCCGCGCCAACAGGCCTTTCCAGTAGGCCTGTTCGGTCAACTGCGCCGTGGCCCGCTCAAAGGGACAGACGACCCAAGCATTGAGACGGAGCTCGTTCTCGAGCTGCCCAGGCGACCAACCAGCATAACCGACGTAAGCGAAGAGCCGATAGTCGCCAACGTCCGCCAAGGCTTCCGCTTCTTCGCGGCTGATGCCATAGCGGATCGCCGCCGGTCCGCGGGCGGAAAACTTCCATCCACCCAAGGCCATCCGGTCGGCGGAGCACGGCCCACCGACATGAATCGGCACGCCCGCGAGCGGTCCGACCGAAAAATCGTCCTGCACCTGACCGAGGCACTGGCCCATCGGACGGTTCAGAATCACGCCCATCGCCCCATCGTCCGCCGTGTGCGTATGGATGAGGACGACGGTCTCGCAGAAGTGCTCGTCGCGCTGCAAGGGATGCGAGACCAGCACGCGCCCAGCGATCGACTGGAACTTCCCGGCCATCAGCCCACCAGCTTCGTGACGGCGACCCCGGCCTGCGCGAACAGCTCGGCGACGAGCGGGTCGTTCTTGTAGTCGTGGCGGTAGCGCACCTCGGTGATGCCGGCGGCGGCGAGGATCTTCGCGCAGTTCACGCACGGGAAATGGGTGACGTAGCAGACCGTGCCCTGCAGCGAGACGCCGCGCTTAGCAGCGTCGGCCACGGCGTTCTGCTCCGCATGCACGGTGGCCTGCTCATGGCCGTCGCGCACCTTGGAGTCGTGCGGCGTGCCCGGCAGGAAACCGTTGTAGCCCGCCGCGACGAGGCGGTTGGGGTGCTTGCCGGTGGACACGACGACGCAACCGACATGCAGCCGCTCGCAGCTCGAGCGCGAGCTGACCAAGACGGCGGTCGCCATAAAATACTCATCCCAAGACGGACGGTTGCCCGCTTGGACAAGGGCCTCGAGCTGGCCGGCGAGTGACTCGTGGGGCTTCATCGCGAAACCCAGAATCCCGTAGGGACCCAGCCAAGGCAAGAGGCAGTTACGCACAGGGCACCGGCCACCAGCAGCAAGGCCGCGGCTTGGGCGAGGAAAGGCACGAAATCACCGGCCGCCTGGGCCCGACGGAAGCCGACGGCCTGCTTCAGCGCCCACGGGGCGACCAGCAGGGGGAGCCAACCGAAGACGAGCCCCAGGCAGGCCAGCCCACCGACCAAGTTCAAGGTGAACAAGCCGCGCGCGAAGCCGCGGCCGAAACGGACGACGGAAGTGCGCTTCCCCGCCGCGACGTCGGTCTCGTAGTCGCGCGCGTTGTTCGCGACGAGGATGTTGTCCGCCAGTAGGCCCAAGCCCAAGCCCGCAAGCAAGGCCGCCGTCCAGGGCATGGGATCTCCGCAGAGCCCGCACTTGCACCGAGGGGCGGTCAGCCAAGCCGCCCAAGCGGTCAACGCCGTGGCTTGCACACCGAAGCAGGCAATGACGAAGACGTCGCCGAGTCCACGGTAAGCCAATGGGAACGGCCCTAAGGTGTAGGCTAAGGCACACGCGATCGCCAGCACCCCTGCCAAAGCCAGCCAAGGGGAAATCAAGCCCACGGGACTCCCGACGACCATGGCCAAGAGGCAGGCGACCCAGATGCCGCGTTTCATCTGCGCGGGCGTGATGTCTCCGTTCGCGACGGCCCGGCGCGGACCGATGCGCGCGGAGGTATCGGCACCACGCAAGGTGTCGCCCAGGTCGTTGGCGAAGTTGCAGGCGACCTGCACGCAGAGGGCGAAGCCCAAACAGAAAGCCAACGCGAAGCTGGGATCAACGGGCCAGTCCAACCGTCTCCCATAAACATGCACCACCGCCCCGCCCACGGCGACCGGGACAGCCGCCGCGACCAAGGTCTTCGGCCGACAAGCGTCGATCCATGTGCGCAGCGAAGCCATGCAAAGCCCACAATGCCTAACCGCCGGGTTCCGAAAACAAAAAAGCCCCGGTGGCCCGGGGCTTTTGCAAGAGACCTGAGTCCCTTACTTGGACTTCAGTTCGGTCACCGTGCCGACCGAGACGGCGTCCTGCCAGTTGGCGGACATCGAACCAGCGGTCTTCTTGGAGACGAACTTGGTGTCGTCGGAAGCGGTGTCCTGGTACCAAGTCACGTGGGAGTCACCGAAGGCGATGTGGCCGCCTTCAGCACCCCAGACGCCGGTGGCAGCGTCCCACTTGCCGGCGGTGGTCAGACCACGAGCCCAGAAGAGAGGAATCTTTTCGTCGATGTTGCGGGGGGTCGGGACGAAGGTCGTCCAGGAGTGGTAGCCGTACTGGACGGAGCCGGTGGCGAAGTTCGGGTCAACGGTCTGGCTGCCGGTGGCGCCGATGAGGACCTGCTTCGGGAAGGAAGCGGATTCGTTCAGCTGGTCGGCTTCAACGTACCAGAGCTCGGCGGAGTTCAGGTTGGAGTTGTAGGAGAGCACGGCACCGAAGTCGGCAACCGAGTTGGCCTGCGTCGGAGCGGTGAGGCTCCAAGCACCCTGCTTGACGAACTTGTTGCCCGTCGAGGCGAAGGCGATGTAGGCCTGGGCGATGTTGCGCACCTTGGTCTGGGCGGTGGACTGCTTGGCCTTCTTCATGACGCCCTGAACGCCGGGGAAGAGGACGGCGGCCAGGATGCCGATGATCGCGATGACGGTCAGCAGCTCAATGAGCGTGAAGCCTTTGCGGTTACGAATAGGGGTATTCATGGGGTATGAGGGGTAGGTAATAAGGATAGGTGGGTTAAAATGGAATGAAAGCGAAAAAGAACGGAACAAACTCAATAGGGCAAGGGGAAACGGGCGCAGAGGGCCGAAGCGATGGCCTTACCTTCTTCGATTTTCGCAGGATTTGCAGGATCGGAGAGCACCACCGCGATGGCCTTGGCGATTTCCTTCATCTCGGCTTCCTTCATGCCACGAGACGTGACCGCAGGCGTCCCCACGCGGATACCGCTGGCCTGGAAGGGGCTACGGGTCTCATCCGGCACGGTGTTCTTGTTCGTGGTGATGTGGGCAGCGTCGAGCGCAAGCTGGGCGTCCTTGCCCGAAACATTCGGGTGGCTCTTACGCAAGTCAATGAGGCTCAAGTGGTTATCCGTACCGCCGCTGATCAAGCCGAAGCCGTGGGCCACGAGGGCGTCCGCCAAGGCCTTAGAGTTGGCGACGACTTGGCGGGCGTAGTCCATGAAAGCCGGAGTCGCGCATTGGGCGAAGCAAACGGCCTTGGCGGCGATGACGTGCTCCAGCGGGCCACCTTGGGCGCCAGGGAAGACGGCCGAGTCGACGGCCTTGGCGTGCTCGGCCTTGCAGAGGATCAGGCCGCCGCGCGGACCACGAAGAGTCTTGTGCGTGGTCGTGGTGACGAAGTCGGCATGCGGCACCGGAGAGGGATGCACGCCCGCGGCAACGAGGCCGGCGATGTGCGCGATGTCGGCGAGAAGGAGCGCGCCGTTTTCCTTGGCGATCTGGCCGAACCGGGCGAAGTCGATTTCGCGGGCATAAGCAGACGCACCGACGGTGATCATCTTGGGCTTTTCGCGCGCGGCCATCTCGGCGACTTCGTCGTAATTGATGCG
>RFQN01000320.1 GCA_009924965.1 Verrucomicrobiota bacterium | reverse complement strand
ACGGCGGCTTCCTCAACGAGATCAACCCCAACCTCGAAGTCGACAAGGGCGACCCGGCGGAGAAGTCGCGCCTGCTCGAGTTCTGCGGCGCGCTCGGCGAGCAGAACCCCGCCAAGCGCCTCGAGCGCATGGACAAGATCTTGGATATCGACGCCTACTTCCGCTACCTCGCGATGGAGCAGGTGCTCTGCCATTGGGACGGGTATTCCTTCAACCAGAACAACTACCGCGTCTACGAGGACCCCGGCTCGGGCAAGTTCTACTTCATCCTCCACGGGATGGACCAGGTCTACGGCGACAACCGCTGGTACATCTTCCGCCAGCCCGCCAAGGCCGTCCCCAACGCGCTGCTCTTCGATAAGACCATGCGCGAGCGGGCCCGCACCCAGTTCTTTGGCGTCTACGAGAAGGTCCTGCGGCCCATCGATTGGCCGCGGCGAGCCCTCGAGGTCGCCGCGGACCTGAAGATCAAGCTCAAGCCCATCGACCCAGAAGAGTCGAAGCGCTTCGAGCAGCGCGGCAAGGACGGCGCCAAGCAGGTGCGCGCGCGTATGGACTTCGTGAAGGCCCAGTTCGAAGATGCCTACCGCCTGCGCTCGCCGAGCGGCGGCAAGGCCACACTCGGAAACTACCTCTGGTTCCCTTCAGCCGACAAGGGCCAAGCCAAAGAGACCGCGCTCGCCGGGAAAGAGTGCTTCTACCTGCAAGCCAACGCCGACGGCCGCGCCGAGTTCCGGCTCGCGCTGTGCTTAGGGCCGGGCCGGTACCGCCTGGAAGCCAAAATCCAGCACAAGGGGATCAAGGCCGGCAACGGCGAGGGCGCCAAGGGCGCGCGGCTCCGCCTCTCGGGCACTCCGGCCGGAGCCACGGTCCAGGCCTTCCTCGGAGACAGTCCGTGGAAAACGGTCGCGCTCGACTTCACTGTGACCGACAGCGACCCCACGCTCGTCATGGAACTCCCGCAAGGCGTGGCCGGAGAACTTTGGATGGACCGCGGCAGCGTGCAGTTGGTGCGGCTGCCTTAAACCAAACGGGCGCAGGAAAAGTTCCCGCCGGCTGAAAGATAAACCTTATTCCCATTCGGCCCGAGGGGTTGACTCCCTTAAATCCCGCAGCCATTTTGACGGCTCCCAGCCCCACCTCAGCTTGGAACCCCGCTCCTCCAGACCTTCTGTTTTGTCACGTTTCGGTGTCACGTGGTGGGCCTGCCTGTGGCTGTCGGCGGCGGCCTCCGCGCAGACGGCCCCCGCGCCGGCGACGCCTGTCATCGGGGCCCCCGATGTCCCGGTGGCCCCGGTGCTACCGAAGGCCCCTGACCTACCCGACGACGCCCTCTTTGCCGGCATCGTCCCGCGCCTCACGCTCCTCCTCCCGCCGGAGAGCATGGCCGCGCTGGCCAAGGACCCGCGGACGCTGGTCAAGTTCACGCTCAAGGAGACCAACGGTCAGACCTTGGAGAACTGCCTCATCAAGCTTAAGGGCTCGGCGGGAAGCTTCCGCCAGATCAACGAGGACCGCCCAGGCTTCTCGATCCGCACCGACAAGGTGCACAAGTCGCAGGAGTTCCGGGGCTGCACCAAGTTCCAGCTGAACAACTGCGCCCAAGACGGCACCATGCTGCACGAGCAGATCGCCGGCGAGATGGCCCGCCGAGTCGGCATCCCGGCCTCGCGCTGCACGCACGCCTACGTGACGCTCAACAACAAGGTCCTCGGGACCTACGTGCTGAAGGAAGGCTTCAACGGGGAGTTCCTGCACTACTTCTTCAAGAACACCTCCGGTCACCTCTACGACGGCGGCTTCCTCAACGAGATCAACCCCAACCTCGAAGTCGACAAGGGCGACCCGGCGGAGAAGTCGCGCCTGCTCGAGTTCTGCGGCGCGCTCGGCG
>RFQN01000319.1 GCA_009924965.1 Verrucomicrobiota bacterium | reverse complement strand
AGACCATGGATGACAAGGTTTTGTTTCCGGTTTCCTGCCGGTTTCCGCCGCCTTTGGGGTTGCTGAAGAGGCGGGGCGTGTTGTCATCCAGACAGGTGCGCATCCTCGATCGATACATCCTCCGCGAATGGGCCAAGGTCTTCGCCCTGTGCATGGCCAGCTTTTGCGGGCTCCTGCTCGTATCCGAGGCGTACAACTGGGTGCCGGACTTCCTTCGCTGGGGTTCTTCGGCCTGGACCGTCATCACCTACCTGTCTTGCAGCGTGGTGGCCAGGATTTCGGTCCTGATCCCGGTTTCCTTGCTGGTCTCGACGGTGTTCGTGCTGAGCGCCATGAACCGCAACCAAGAGCTGGCCGCCGCCCGTGCCGCGGGCATCGGCATGTGGCGCTTGACGGCCCCGCTCTGGTGGGTGGCGGTGTTTTTCGCGGCCGTGACCGCGTTGCTGAACGCGGTCTGGGTGCCCGATGCCTTGGAGACCCAGCGCAACCTCGTGGAGCGCGAGCGTTTCAACTTCATCCGGATGAAGGGCGACGTCGTCGTGCCGATCGGGCAAGGCGAATTCATCTCCTTCCAGAATCCCAAGGCGGGACGTTTCTGGCTGATCTCCCGCTTGGGCATCCAGTCCGGCCAGGCTTACGAGGTCTTCGTCTACACCTTCGACTCCCGTAATCGCTTGGTGCGTTGCATCGCCGCGCGCATGGCAGAGTTCAAGAAGGTCGACGGCGTGTGGCGCTGGACGTTCCGCGACGGCCGCGACCAGCGCTACGATCCGGTCGTAGGCATGCTCGCCCAACCGCACTTCGACACGCTGACGCCGGCCGGCTACGACGACGATCCCGAGGTGATGCTGTTCGCCCGCCGCGACCCCGAGGACCTGTCCTTGCGCGAGGTGTCTCGCTACGTCGACCAGACGGGGTCGAACGCCTCGGGTCAAGGCGCCGCGTACGCGATGCGCTACCACGCCATCCTGTCGAGTCCGGCCATCTGCTTCGTCGTCATCGCCGTGGCCATCCCGTTCGCCGTGGTCGGCGGCCGCATCAACCCGATGGTCGGCGTGGCCAAGACGTTCGGGCTTTTCCTCGCCTTCTTTTTCCTGAGTTCGCTTTGTTCCGCCTTCGGTGTCAGCGGCGCCTTGTATCCGGTGGTGGCCGCGTGGCTGCCGACAGCGCTGACGGCCGCATGGGCGATCCCCAAGCTTCGCTCGGTCAACTGACATGCTGCGCGCTATTCGTATCCGGCCGGGTCCTCCGGCCCGTTCCCTCCGTGGTCACCCTTGGGCCTTCCTCGGGGAGGTCGAGGTCTCCGGCCCGCCGCCCGTCGATGGCGATTGCGTCGAACTGACCGACCCCAAGGGCCGCTGCCTCGGCGCGGGCCTTTGGAACGGCAAGTCGCAGATCGCTTGGCGTCGCTATTCGCGCCGGCCGATCCCGCTCGACGGCGCCTTGCTCGAAGAGCTGGTCACCGCCGCGGTCCAGCGCCGCGCCGGGAAGCCGGTCTGCCGCTTGGTGTGGTCCGAAGCCGACAGCCTGCCGGGGCTCGTCGTCGACCGCTACCACGACCTGCTGACGATCCAGGCTCTGACCTGCGGCATCGACCGTCGCTTGCCGCAGATCCTCGACATCCTGCATCGCCTGCTGAAGCCGCGCGAAATCGTGCTCCGTAACGATGCGGCGACCCGTAAGCTGGAAGGCCTCGACCAGCACATCCGCACGGCTTCTGGTCAGCCCTTGGAGCCTGCCTGGATGGAGGTCGGTGGCGTACAGGTGTCGGTCGACCTGATGGGCGGCCAAAAGACCGGCATGTACCTCGACCAGCTCGACCAGCATGCCCGCGTGGCGCAGCTGGCCAAGGGCCGCCGCGTCCTGGATGCGTTCTGCAACCAGGGCGGCTTCGG
>RFQN01000318.1 GCA_009924965.1 Verrucomicrobiota bacterium | reverse complement strand
GCACCGCCCCGGCGCCGCGAGGTCATGCGGGCGAGGGGACTTGGCCGGAAAGAAGGGGCGCCGCACGGCGCCCCTTCTTTCCGGTCGGTCGCGGTCAGTCGGCGTCCGATTCGGCCTGCTCGGCGGCGCGGGTCACGATCACGCGGTTGTTGCCGTTGACCATCTGCAAAGCGGTGACGAAGCCGTTGAGCTGGCGGACGTCGCGCAGCGTGATCTCATAGGCGACCTCCGTCATCATGCCGGCCTGGATGGTCTCGACGGACGTGAGCTCGTGGTCGGAGAGGTAGCGGCCGAAGACCTCCGCGAAGGCGACGTCGTAGTCGCAGTCGTTGCCCACACGGATGCGCAGGAGGTGCGAGCTGCGCTGGGCCACGAAGAGGTCGCGGGCGGAGATGGCCCAGATGATCGCGCAGACCAGCGGGACGGTGATCAGGGCCAGGAGATACTGCTGGGCGCCGACCGCGAGGCCGGTGGCCATCGCCAGGAAGATGAAGCCGATGTCGCGCGACTGGGAGACGGAACGGCGGAAGCGGATGATGGAGAAGGCCGCGAACATCCCGAAGGCCGTGGCGGAGTTGCCATGGACGACCATGATGACCATCGTGACGACCGTGCCGAGGATCAGGAGGGTGTGGACATAGTCCTGGGAGTAGCGGGCCCCGCGGTAGGTACGCTTGTAGACGGCGGCGATCAGGCTGTTGAGCGCGAAGCTGAAGAGGATGGCGAAGATGATCTCCTTCACGCCGGGGTGCTGCAACTGCGCGCCCGGGGCGAAGAGGGCGTCGAGGATGCCGTCGCTATCGGCGACGGACTGGGCCTGGGCGGCGAAGAGGGGGAGGGACATGGGCTTAGAATAAAAGGGGTTAGGCGGCTAGGGAGAGGTGTCGGCCCGTGATGCGCAAGCCTTCGCTGTATTTGCTGAACTGGCGCGGGTAGAGCTTCAGGTGGTTGAGGCGGGTGGCGAAGGCGTAAGGGACGGAGCCGGCGCCTTTGACCTCCATGATGCAGTGGTCGGCCGGCAGCACGTATTGGTTGAACTTCCGGTCGTCGACCATGGGCGTGAGGTCGTCGAAGCGTACCGCGATGTCGTGGTCGAACGTCACTCGCAAGGGCTCGCGGCCGAGGGCGACTTCCTCGGGCAGGTGCAGGAAGTAGGCGTGGCGGTCGTAGCGCATCACGCAGCTGGGCCGGAACTGCTCGAGCGACCGGAGGCGATGGACTTCCTCCGCGATGCGGAGGTCGTGCGCGGAGAAGGTGGCGTCGGGCTGGGCGCCTTGCGTCACCGCGAGCGCTTGGGCGAGGGTGGTCTGGATGCGGCGTTTCACCCCGCGGCCATCGGCCTTATGCTTCACTTCGATGAAGCTCGTCGGCGGGATGGCGCCGTCCTCGGAGCCGTAGACGCGGACGCGGAGCTTGCGGCGGGAAGGCACGCCGCGCCAGTTGTCCCAGTAGCAGCGGAGGTCGGGCGAGTCGTAGTAGAGGCTGATGATCGGGTAGTGCCCGTCGGAGCCGCCATGGGTGTCCGGCAGCAGCTGGCCTGCGAGCTGGCCGAGGAGCTCGTCCCGCTGGCTGCGGCGGATGAGGAACTTGTACTCGAAGCGGTCGGCGGTGTCCATCGGCTCAGGGCAGGCGGGTGATGGTGAGGCTGCCGCGGTCGGCCCAGAGCTCGCCGGCTTCGGCGCGGAGCTCGACGGCGATGGTCGGGTCGTTGTCGGTGACCGTGAAGTCGACGGAGATCGGCTTCCACGGGCTGTCGCCGATGAGCGGAATCGATTTAGCGTTTTCGCCGCCACCGTGGATGCGGAGGCGTCCGCCCTTGGCGTTGTCGCCGCCGGCCTTGACGCCCTTCCACTGCAGTTTGGCTTCGAGGCGGTAGCGGCCGGGCGAGAGCGAGAGCGGCAAGCGC
>RFQN01000317.1 GCA_009924965.1 Verrucomicrobiota bacterium | reverse complement strand
AACCTGACCCCTGGCTACGTCGCCAGCGGACGTTCGGGTTGGCAGATGCCCTTGCCGGGCGCCGTCGCGACCAGCGCCGGTCTGCTGCGTTACCAGCTCATCAAGAACATCGACAATATCGGCATCGCCCGCGACGGCATCTACTACGACTACTATCCGGTTAACTTCAAATATTCTCCGGTGCGCTTCAGCTTCGTCGGCACGACCACCCAGCAATTCCTGCAGCTGTATGGTCAGGACGCCCCCTATCCGTTCCAGCAGACCGTGGCGGACGCCGCCGTGGCGCCGCGCGCGTTCGGCACCTTCGCCTTCGGCCTGCGCCTTTCCAATGACGGCGTCACGCAGTACAACAACCGTACCGGCGTGAAGACCGTCTCGAAGGGCTTCCTGCAGGCCTCGCCTTTCACGACGTACACCGAAATCGGCCAGAAGTCCGCCGAAGTCCTCACCGCCTATCCGTACGCCTCGGCCAACGTCGCCGACGGCAGTACGGTATCGATGGCTGGTCAGATCGGGGCCACCAGCGGTGGCGCCTTCTATTCTTCGTCGAACAGCGGGGTGCAGTACGCCGGCGCGCTCAATCCCATCAACGCTCCGTACGACCTCTACTTCCTGCCGATGACCGGCTTCGCGGACCTCAATGGCCCGCAGTCCGACCCCACGAGCAACTACGGCGGCTTCATCCTGACTGGCCTCGACCCGACGACTGGTTTGCAGCGCGCCGCCGTCGCCGAGCTGCCGGTGAAGCCCGTGCAGTCGATCCCGGGCCTGCAGGGGTGCGACATCCGCGCCACCAATCCCGCGCCACCGTTCCACTACGGCCTCATCGGCAACGCCGACGCCTCGCCGATCCTACCGCCCGATGACGTCGTCGGGCGCTGGATTGACCAGGCCAGCAGCCTCCGAAGCCGCGATGAGGTCCATCAAGCCTTCCTGCAGCACGACGACAGCTATTGCCTGAACCATATCCTCTTCGACGATTGGTTCTGCTCTTCGCTGGCCCCATCCGGCGCCGTGCTCGGTTTCGCTGCGCTCACAGATGCCCAGCTGGAGAAACTTGCCGTCGAAATCGTCAAGCAGGTCAAGGCCCGCGGTCCATTCCTCTCGCTCTCCGAGTTCGTGAACCGGCAGCTCGCGGCCCCGCAGCCGACGAATCCCTTGGACCCGTCGCTGAGTGGGGCTCTAGGCACTGCCCTGAAGGCATTGGAGAACGCCAGCAGCAGCCTCAATCCTGCGGAGTACGCGAAGAACGTCGGGAAGATCACCAGCAAGGTCGGCGACTTTGGCGGGTTGGAGCAGCAGCTCCCGCTCGGTGATTGGACGAATTCCTCGCTCGGTTCAAAGGGCGATTATTTGCACCCTAAGGCTGCGGAAGGAACCTCCACCTTTGGCTTCCCTGGTTGGCCGCGGCAGGCCGAGGTGCTCGACCGCCTTTCCCCGGTGATCAGCGTGCGCGACGAGACCTTTGTCGTGCGCGCGATGGGGACCTCTCCACTTGTCAATGGCTCGACCGCCAAGGTCTGGTGCGAAGCCGTCTATCAGCGCATCCCTGATTACGTGGATGCTTCCGCTCCCGCCTATGAGGCCCCGTTGGGCGACGTGCCTTCGATTACCCGCCGGCCTAACGTCATCCTGGGACGCCGCTTCCGCCTCGTCTCCTTCCGTTGGCTCGCTCCCAAAGACCTATGATGCGCCCCTTTGTTTTTCTTCTAGCCTGCTTCGCGGCGGTTTTGTCGGCACAGGACGCCTCTTCGGCGCGTTCTCTCCGCCTGCTGTACATCCAAGCCCCGGACGAGGCCCCCGCCAGCGTCTTCCTGGTCGCCGGGAAGGAGATCAAGGAAGTCGACCTGCCGCGGCTCTCGATTTCGACCAAGCGCCTCACGCTGACGGCTGGCATGGTCCGTGT
>RFQN01000316.1 GCA_009924965.1 Verrucomicrobiota bacterium | reverse complement strand
GGCTTCCACTCCAGGGACCAAGCGGTCATCCGCGCGAACAACCGACGATAGAAAGGGTAAGCGGCGAGGACCTCCACGATGCCGACAGCCGAGAAGCCCGTCATGTCGAACAGCAGCTGGGCCCCGGCCGCCTGCATGCGCGGGCCACCGAAGGCCGCGATCCGGAGGTTCGGTTGCTGCCTCAACAATTCCTCGATCGCTTTCGCGGCATGCTGGTCTCCGGAGTGCTCGCCGGCGACGAAGAGCACGTCCACCCCGCCCGCGCGGGGCCGTCCGAAGGCCTCCGGGATGGACGGGAAGGCGCTCATCGAAGGGCCATGCCGGCGCGGATCTGCTCGGTGATGCGCAAGGCGACCTCGAGGGCCGTCCGGCCCAGCTCACCGCTGACCTTCGGGCTCTTACGCTCGCGGACGCACGCCACGAAGGAACCGAGTTCGACGGCCAAGGGCTCGGCCTTCTCGATGGGAATCTCCTCCTTGGCGAAGCCGCCTTCGACCGTCGGGTCAACGCGGACGGTGTGCCCCTTCTGCCCCATGAAGTCGATGGACGCGTAGCCGCCGGTCTGGAAGACGCGGATCTCGCGGTTCTTCTTCAGCGAGACGCGGCTGGCGCTGAGGTTCGCGACGCAGCCATTGCGGAAGGCGATGCGCGCGTTGGCGATGTCCTCGGTCTTGGTCACGACCGAGACGCCGACGGCGTCGATCTTCTCGACCTCGGAATTGGCGAGCTGCAGCACGATGCCGATGTCATGGATCATGAGGTCCAGTACGACGCCGACTTCGGTGCCACGCGGGGTGAAGGGGGCCAGGCGCTCGGCGGTGATGTAGCGGGCGTCGGTGACGGCCTTCTCGAGGTAGGACATCACCGGGTTGTAATGCTCGATATGTCCGACCTGGACGATGCGGTCGGCCTTGCGGGCGGCGGCGAGGATCTGCTCAGCCTCTTCCAAGGTGACGCAGAGGGGCTTCTCGACGAGCAGGTGGCAGCCCTTCTGCAGCAACGGGACCGCCAAGGCAGCGTGGTAGTTGGTCGGCACGACGACGCTGACGGCGTCGCAGGCGGCGGCCATCTCGTCCACCGTGGCGAAGCGGGCGCACTGATGGCGGGCGCAGATCTCGGCCGCGCGCTTGTCGTCTGGCTCGTAGATGCCGGCGAGGACGGCGCCGGGCAAGGTCGAGTAGATGCGGGCGTGGTGCTGGCCAAGGGAACCGGTGCCGGCAACCCCACAGCGGATAGGCGTGGCTGTCATGCCGGGAGGATTCAGCGGCCGACCGCCTACTTCAACCCGAAAACCCGCCCGGCTGCGACTCGAAGGCAACCCCGTCCTTGGTCAAGGTGACGCGGACGAGCGAGCCGTCGAGGACGGTGCCGGCCAGGAGCTGGCGGGCCAACGGCGTCTCGATCTCGCGCTGGATGAAGCGACGCAACGGACGCGCCCCGTAGACGGGATCGAGTCCACGGTCGGCGAGCCACCGCAGGACCTCCGGCGAGAGCACCAACTGGATGCGCTTGGCGGCCAGACGGGCGTTCAGTCCCTGCAGCAGCAGACCAGCGATGGCGGCGACCTGTTCGAGCCCCAGCGGGCGGAAGAGGACGATGTCGTCCACGCGGTTGAGGAATTCGGGACGGAAATGGGCCCGCAGGTCGGCCATGACGGCTTCGCGGACGTTCTCGGTGATCTCGCCCAGGCTAGCCCCGCTGGCGATATGCCGGCTGCCGATGTTCGAGGTCATGATGAAGATCGCGTTGCGGCAATCGACGGTGCGACCCTGGGAATCGGTCAGGCGACCGTCGTCCAACACCTGCAGGAGGATGTTGAAGACATCGGGGTGAGCCTTCTCGACTTCATCGAGGAGCACGACCGTGTAGGGATGCCGACGGAGGGCCTCGGTCAGCTGGCCGCCTTC
>RFQN01000315.1 GCA_009924965.1 Verrucomicrobiota bacterium | reverse complement strand
CCGGGCCCGCAGCTCAACCAGCTCATCGCCATGCCGTTCACGCACTACCTTGTGTGGTTCCGCTCCAACGGCGACTGGAGCAAGGGCTTCACGCCCGAGATGCGCCGCCGCGAATACAACGCCATGTATGCGTTTACCAAGGACCTGCTCACGCGCCGCGATACGACGGGCAAGACGTTCTTCATCGGCCACTGGGAGGGCGACTGGTACCTCCTGCCCGACCGCAACATCAAGGCCGACGTCGATCCGGCCGCCGCCGCCGCGATGGTCGAGTGGCTCAACGTCCGCCAGGATGCCGTCGACGACGCCCGCGCCGAAGTGCCTTACACCCGTTGCCGCGTCTATACGTACGCCGAGGTGAACCGCGTGCGCGATGCGATGGTCGACGGCAAGAAGCGCATGGCGAACCTCGTCGTGCCGAAGCTCAACGTCGATTTCATCTCCTATTCCGCGTACGATTGCCAGCTCCTGCCGGCGGCGGAGGTCACCAAGACCTTGGACTGGCTCAACGCCCAGCTGCCGGCGAAGCCCAACCTGCCGGCCAAGCGCGTCTTTATCGGCGAGTGCGGGTTGTCGTGGCAGGCCTGCGGCGGCGACGGGAAGGTCCACGAGCAGAAGAACCGCGAGATCTTCACCAAGTTCCTCGCCTGGCGCCCGCCCCTCGTCCTCTATTGGCAGGTCTACAACAACGAGGTCGTCGATGGCCAGCAGGTCGGCTTCTGGCTGGTCGACAACAAGAACAAGAAGACCCCGCTCTATGAGACGCTGAAGGAACTCTTCGTCCAGCAGGAGGAATCGGCCCGGGAACTGCGCCGCCGCACCAACCGCCTCCCGACGTTCGAGCAGATGGCGGAATTCTCCGAGAACTGGCTGGCGCAGAAAGGGAAGTAGTCCGGGCTTGAGGTAGCCCGTCGGTTGGCAAGATTTAGGCCATGCGCCCCAAGCTCCTGATCGAAGGCCTCGCGACGTTCTTCCTCTGCCTCGCCTGCGCGCTCGTCCAAGGCGGCTTGTCGCCGTTCATCATCGGGGCCTTGTTGCTCGCCTTGGTCTACATCGGCGGGCCTGTTTCCCAGGCTCACTACAACCCGGCCGTGACCCTGGCCTTTTGCGTCCGCCGCCGGCAGGCCTGGTCAGCGGGCGCTGCCTACGTCGGGGTACAGTTCTTGGCCGCTCTCTTGGCCGCGCTCATCGCGGGACTTTACCACGGCCATACGGAGGAGAACAGCGAGCACATCCTGGAAGCCCTCAGGAAGCCGGTGCTCGAAGGGTGGTTGCCCGACACGTCGGCCGAGTTCCTCGGGAGCTTCCTGCTCGCTTTCGTGATCTTGGTCGTGGCGACTTCCCGCCGCACGGTCGGCAATAACTACTACGGCTTGGCCATCGCCGCCACGGTCGCCGGCCTGATGGGGGTCTTCGGGGCGCTTTCGCCCGACTTCAACCCAGCCGTCAGCCTCTGTCGGGCCATCGAGGGCTGCTTCAGCGTTCTTAATTGCGAAGGGAGCGTCGGGCTGGCCATCCAGCAGGAAGTCTCCTACTTGGCACATTCGACCCCCCGACTCTTGCTCGCCTTGGCGGCCCAACTGACCGGGGCCGCACTGGCGGCATGGGCCTTCTTGGGCATCTTCCCTGAGGAACGGTAGACGAAAAGCGTGCCCGTGCTTGAGTCCGGGACGGTTGCCCTCAAGGTCGTGGCATGAATCCGCTCTTCATCGCCCATAAGCATTACGGCACCTTCCTCCTCGCCCTCGTCGCCGCGGTCATCGTGATCGCCTTCGTGAAGGGGCCGAACACCAAGTTCCAGCGCATCGTCGCGGTCTTGGTCGACATCAACCTCGTGGTGGGTCTCTTCGCCCTCCTCCAGGACGGTGCCCGGAACATCTCTTGGTTCCACGTGATCTTCGCCCTCGG
>RFQN01000314.1 GCA_009924965.1 Verrucomicrobiota bacterium | reverse complement strand
GCGGGCCGGGTCGCCCCCAGCGGTCAGCAACTCGTAAGGCAGGCCCGGGGCGGCCAGCAGGGCGGCCGAACGCGACAGGTCTTGATAGCGTTTAAGCGCGGCCTGCACAGCGGGCTCCGTCGACTCTTGGGCCGCGAGGTAGACGTCCAAACGGATGGTTTCGTCGAACTTAGGCTGTAGGAGTTTTCCGACCAACGTGGACCGAAGCTGGGCCGCGGCGGGCTCCGCGCTGCCGAAGAGGACGCGGACAGCGGCTTGCTTTTCCGGCGCCTTAGCGCCTTTGCCGTCGACGAAGCGCTGGGCAACCGCCAAGGCGTTGGCGGGGTCGGCTTTTGCGAGAAGCTGCAACGCTTCGATGCGGAGGGCCGGATCGTTCCCGTCGGCCGTGGCGTTCAGCAACACGGCCTTGATCTCGGCCGGAGCATCGGTCTTGGCCGACAAGAGACGTAAGACCTGCAGGCGCACAGAGGGCCCGACCTTGGCGTCCTTGGCCAGCTTCAGCAAATTAGCCGTGGGGACATCCAGTCCGTAGCGCACCAAAATCTCCACGCCGGTCGCCCGCAAGGCCTCGTCTTCGAAAGAAAGCAACTTGGCCTGATGTTGACGCAAGACCGCCGCCAACGCCGCACGGTCACGCGGTGTGTACTTCTTCGCCGTGCCATCCACCAGGTCGAGGACCGGCGGGAGTTCATACACGAGGATGGCCTGCAGGGCCTCATCGACCAAGGGGGCCGTCTCCAGTTGCGCCTGCAACCACTTCAGCAGGCGCGCAGCGGCCTCCGGCGTGCCTTCCCGCAGGTTCTGGTTGAGGACGCGTCGCAAGGCCGTGACGGGCATAGACGCCTGCCCCAGGGCCTGCGCGAGCGCGGGCCGGGCGGAGGGGACGCCTTCGTCGTCGTGGATCGCCCGCACCGCCTCGTTGAGGACGTCCGCGTGGGGCGAGGCGAGGAGCTGGGCCAACAACGGCGAACGCTGGCGCGCCAAGGCGAGCGTGGCGAAGGTCGCCAGGGGGGCATCGTTCCCTTGCGCAAGCTGGAGGAGTTCTTCGGGGGCTTGCGTACCCGCTAGTCCCATCACCAAGCCGTGGCGCAGCCAAGGCATCTTCAGGTCGGCAGCGGCATCCTGGAAGAAAGCGCGGGCGGGCACCTTCGTCGCGGTCAAGCCGACGCGGCCGATGCCAAGCTTCCCCAAGGTCAGGCTCGCCTGCATGCGGAGGCGCGGATTCTTGGCGGCGAGTTGCGCGATGATCTTCTCCGCTAAAGCGTCGCCGACTTCCTTCTCAAGCGTCAGGCGGTTCAGCGGG
The DNA here is from genome assembly GCA_009924965.1 of Verrucomicrobiota bacterium. Taxonomy (GTDB): domain Bacteria; phylum Verrucomicrobiota; class Verrucomicrobiia; order Opitutales; family UBA953; genus UBA953. Next base: position 617 of record RFQN01000314.1, on the reverse strand, counting down.
GGCATGGGGGCTTCGGAAAGCGCCTTCAGGACCTGCACGCGGATTTCGTCATCGGCGTCCGCGAGCAATTCGGCGGCTCCTTTGAGCGAAGCTAGGCGGCCATGGCGGACGCCCATGCCCCAGCCGAAGAGGGCGTGGATGCGGGCGAAGCGTTCGCGCTTGGGGTCGAGCGCCACACCCATGAGGTCATCCCAGGCGCCGAGACGGTCTAGGCGCAGGGAGGCGTTGATGCGTACGCGTTGGTCGCGATGCCCGAGCAGGAGCAACAGGCGTTCCTTCGGAAGCGGGGAAGACAACGGGAGGGAGAGAATCTCCTGCGAGACCGGATCGGTCTTCGTCGCGACGTCCATGTTCCAAATCGCACCTTTGCCATCGAGCGGATAACCGCCGATCCAATCCGCGAAGTAGGCCTTGCCGCTGGGCGCCCACGCCATGCCGATGCCCATGATGCCTTGGTGGATGGTCCGCAAACCAACCATCCTGAAGCCATCCGCCGCTGGCTCGAGCGTGAAGGCATCCATCTTGCCGTTGGGGAACTGGTCGAGGATGAAGTGCCCGCGGAGCGAGCCGTCGAGCGCGTGGCCTGGCTCGTGCAGGAAACCGGCCGGGCCATCGGA
>RFQN01000313.1 GCA_009924965.1 Verrucomicrobiota bacterium | reverse complement strand
TCAATACTCCCCCCATGCTTCCGATTGCCCTTTGGGGGCTTGGGGATGGGATAGGTATTAACCCCTATGCGTCCCCCTCGCCTCTCCCTTGGTCTTTTGGCTCTCAGCGTGGGGCTTGCTGGCGCCCGTGCTGCCGAGCCGCAGAAGGCCGAGATGGCGGGCTACATGCTTGTCCCGACCGAACGCGTGCCGGCCAAGTACAATGCCGGGTTCTCGGTCTACGCGGCTGCTTGGCCCCTGCTGAAGACCTATCCGGGGCATCGTTTTCAGACGGGTCTCTTCGGGACGTGGATGTTCGCGCAATACGACGGCGAGAAGCCGAAGGATCTCTACTCCGACATCGAGGGCGGCCTGGGCTGGTGGCGCGACACGCGTTTCCCGACCGAGACGCCGAAGTTCATCATGGGCGGTGTGGGCGTGAATTTTAAAGACATCGCCAACGGCCCAGCGCATGGCCGCGGTAGCTGGGAGAAGCCGCAGGGGCTGTACGGCGTGGCGCAGCTCAGCCCGTGGCTGCTGTTCCCCATCGATGGACTCAACGTGAAGCAGGGCACGCATGGTGGGCTCTTCGGCTATGGCTATTTGCCGCTGCCTCTTGCGCAGGCCAAGACGACGACGCTTTCCAAGGTGCCGATGGGCGACAACTGCTGGACGCTCTTTCTGAACACCGGCAACTTCAAGGGGCCGGTCTGTTTCTTCACGCCGTACTTCTGGGCGCACTCCGCGGATGTGAACCCTGCGTACGCCGGCTTGCTGCTGGACTCGCGTCCGTCGGACCCGAACAAGGCTTTCCAGATGGAGACGCAGTACGTGCCCGCGGCCGTGGCGCAGGATGCGGCGGGCAAGACCTTCGCCCGCGTGGCGCCGACGGTGTTCCCGGTCGGCCCCGAGGGCTACACCGTCACCATGCATCGCCTGACCTCCTACGACCGTTCGGCCTTGTACGACGGCGTGAAGGCTTGGTTCGATGGCGGCGCGCCGGCGTCAGGCGCGATCAACCCAAAGGGCGCTTTCGTGCAGTCCTTCAGGAACGGCGGCGGCTCGACCTGGCGCCTGTATCCGGAAGGCACGCCCAAGGAGAAGAAGACCCCGATCGATTGGAAGTCCTTCGGCACGCCGTTCTCACCCGAGCCCACGACCTATGGCTACAAGTGGAACGACCAATATGTCGTCCGCTCGACCACCGAGCAGGGCGCACAGGTTCAGTTGCCGGAATACTTCCGCCTCAACGAAGACCCGAAGAAGACCCAATGGCTACCGGTGAAGCCGACGGAAGTCCCCGCCGAGACCGCCTTGCAGGCCAAGACCTTCCCGCGTCCGAAGGAACGCCCGGAGAAGCCATACGATACTCCTGAAGGTGCCCAGACCAGCTGGAAGACGCCGGGCCCGAAGGCCGGCCCCTTCAAGGCGCAGCTGGGCGATGGTAGCGTCGTGACCTACTACTGGTACCGCTTCGCCGATCAGCCTGCGTTGCTCAACGCTGACCTCACGCCGGCCGAGCGCGAAGCCATGCAGGTCAAGGTGGAGAAGCTCCACCGCGCCTGGACCAAGGACCGCGACTACCTTGCCCCGCCGACCGTCGGCAAGCTCGCCGACCTCGATCCAGCGCAGGTCGTCACGCCGCCGAAGGGCCTCGAAGTTGGCTACGTGCCAATCGCCACGCGCCAGGAGTTGGCGGGCGCGGCGGCGAAATAAGCGGCGATCAGCGCGTCAGCTGGGCCTGTTCCTTCTCGGCACGCACGCGGGCGGCGTTGGCCCGTCCGTAGAAGAAATAGATGATGAGGCCGATACCCATCCAGACCAGAAGGCGGATCCAGGTGTCGGCCGGGAGGCTGCACATCAGGTAGAGGGACGCCGCGGCCCCGGCGGGCGCGCGCGGCGCAAGGAACGCCGCGGTGAATCCCGACAACGAATACACCGC
>RFQN01000312.1 GCA_009924965.1 Verrucomicrobiota bacterium | reverse complement strand
CGCGGCTCAGGCCAATCGTCCGGAAGTAGTCGCGGACGGTCGTCCATGCGCCGTTCACTTCGATGTTATGCACCAGGCTGATCTCGCCGGAACGGAGCATCTCGCTGATCCGCGCCAAGGCGAAGGGACCGGTGACGGCGCCTTTCCAGCGCAAACGGAATTGGTCGGGCTTGGCCATGGCTTAGAGGTCGCGTCCTTGGAGGATGGATTCCCAGCCGCCATCGGGCGGTGTGAGGCCGGCGGGCAGGCCGGCGGCTTGGGCGGCTTCGGTCACGGTGCCGGACAGGCGGAGCAACGGGGTGAGCAAAGCCGGTTCATTGACGCGCGTGAGGTTGCCCGTGGCGTCGGCGCGGAAGAGCAGGGCGGGTTTGCCTTCGCTGTCGAGGCCATAGAGCGCGGAGTTCTGCAGCGCCTCGCGGAGGTTGGGCTTGCCGTCGCGGCCGATGGTTCCGGTGAAGATCAGCTTCTTGGTCTGCAGCTCGCCGAGGGTGCGTCGCCAGAACCTGGCTTCGTCGGCGTAGGTCACGCCCGTTTGGCGGGTCAGGAAGGCCCGCAGCTCGGGTTGCACGTCGGCCCACTTTTCCTTGAAGAGGAAGTCGTAGGGACTCATCGCGTTTTGGGTGATGCGGCGGAGTTGCTCGGCGTCGCGCTGGGCGGATGGGGAATAGAGGAGGCCCCAGGCCTCGGGGCGTTGGCTGGCCACCTTGAAGAGTTCCTGCATCTGGTAGGCGCGGAGCTCGAGGTGCGGGGTGGGGCTGCGGCGGACGAGGTCGAGCTTGCGGAGCAGCGGTTCGGACAGCTTACCTGCCTTGAGGTCGTAGAAGCGGCTGAACTGCCGCAGGTAATCGAGCTCCGGGATGACGAGGCCTTCGAGCAGGTCTTCGCCGGACTTCGTCGACTCGCCGTTGGCGCTGGTGAATTCGCGGCAGCTCCAGAATGATTCCACCAGCGTGCCTTCGCGCGTCAGTTCCTTGGCGGAGCGCACCGTTTCCAGGCCGCCGTTGATCGGGTTGCGTTGCACGGAGATCTCGCCGGCGATGAACACTTGGCGCATGATGCGCGGGTCGCCGCTACGGCTGTGCAGGCGGACGTTGTACTTCCGGAGGCGGGTGGTCGTCTTGTCGTCCGCCAAGGCTTGGAGCACTTTGTCTTCGGAGGGGAGCAGTTCGTTGGGCTGGAAGACTCCGGTGGCGTCGGTCTTGGCGAGGCCATCCCACATGGCGCCCACGCGCGGGGCCAGGGTCGAACGCGGCAGGTTGCGGAGGGCGTCGGCCCGCTCGGCGACGAAGCTGGCGCGCTTACGTAGGTCGGACTTCTCGCTCGCCGTCTGCGCCACCGCGGCCAAGGCCTCGAGGTAGCCCTTGAGGTCGCCGGATTCCGCGAGCCCGCGGACAGCGGTGACGGATTTTTGGTCCGCTTCGAGCCGGGAGGCCGCTCGGTCGACTTCGGCGTAAGCGTCATCGAGGTCCTTCAGGCCGGCGGCGGTCAATGTCGCGAGCAGGCCCCGGAGCTTGTCGAGCGCTTCGTTCGCCCGGGGGAGGTTGACGACGGTCTCGTCCTCGCCCAGCGCGACCTTGAGTTGGCGACGGAGCGCCGCGAGGTCGTTGCGGCTTTCCTCGCTGACCTTGGTGCACGTGGCGAGCACGGCGGCAGGGTCGGGCAAGACGGTCTGGAGGCGGGCGGTGGCGGCGGGCCCGACCTTGGCGAGTTCGGCCACGTAGCTCTTGGCCCGTTGCGTGACTGGCGCGAAGTTGCTCAAGGTAATGCCTTCCTTGCGGCGTTGTTCTAGGTAGCTGGCCTCCGTCTTGAGCTTCAGTTCGGCTTCCGCCTGGGCCGTGGCTTGGCGATGGAGCGCTTCAGCGGCCGCCTTGATTTCTTCGTCCGCGACGAAGGCCGGATGGTCCTTCTTCAGCTTCTCGAGCTGGGCGAG
>RFQN01000311.1 GCA_009924965.1 Verrucomicrobiota bacterium | reverse complement strand
CGCGCAGGGGTATGAGGGTCGGGCGGGTGAGGCCTGCCATGGCGGCGAGCTGGGCGGTTTGCGGATCTTGTCCGGCGCTGAGATACGCTTGCTCGGTGCCGGCCATGATCTGTTCCGAGAAGTCCGCCAGCGTGCCGTGGTCGAGCGAGGCGAGCAGGCCGTTGGCGGCGTCGGCGTACTTGCCCTCAGAGAACGAGAGGTGCGCGCTGAGGTAGTCGCCCAACGCGTTGTCGGGGCTGACGACCTTGAAGGCTTCGAGGGCGGCACGGCGGTCTTCCGGTGAGGCGCTGGGGCTGAGCGCGACCTCCAGTTGGACCAGCGGGTTCTCTGGGTAGAGCAGGGCCGCCTCCCGCAGGAAGTCTCTGTCGCCGGATAGCCGTGCGGCCACGATGAGGCTTTGCGCGTCGCGCCCGCAGTCGTCGGCGTAGTCGTTGAGCTGCGCGAGCGTGAGTTTCGGCGCCCCGCCCTGCATGAAGTCGGCCCAGGCTTCGGCGACCGTCTTGCCGTTAGGCAAGGGGGCCTTCGCATCGAGCTTGCGCGCGGGTCGGGCGGCGGCTGGCTTGGCCGCCGCCATCGGCTGCGTCTGCCACTTCTTGTCCAAGTGGCGGAACGACAGCAGCCAAGCCCCGATCGCTAACACGAGGGCTCCGACGACGATGACGGTGGTCCGGCTCAAAGCTTCTCGAGCGACCAGGGCTTGCGCAGCTCGCGCGACAGCATGCCCGTGGCGGTGTCGTCGTTGAACTTGCCGGCGGCGGCGTCGAACTTGAGCTTCCGGCCGGTGAAGATGGCGGCGTTGCCGAAGTGGCCGATGGAGGTCGCGTGGTGCGCGGCGAGGGCGTGCGAGATCGGCTTGCGGCGCGATTGGCAGCAATCGACGAACTCCTGGTAGTGGTCGGTCGTGCCCGGGCAGCGCCAAGCGTCCGGCCCGAGGTCCTTTTCCCAGAGGCCCTTGAGGCTGCATTCCTGGCCGCCGCGGCGGACGAAGAGCGAGCCCTTCTCACCGGTGAACTTCACGCCTTCGAACTTGCTGTTCACGTTGAGCTGCACGCCGTCGGCGTAGGTCAGCGTGTAGTCATAGGTGCGGTGGGTGTTCCAAGGGGCTTCGCGGAGCTCGCCGGTGCCTTCGACGGCCACGGGGAACTCGGCGTCCTTGCCGATGGCCCACGCGGCGATGTCGCCGTGGTGGCAGACCCAGTCGAGCACCATACCGCCGCCGAAGTTGGTGTGCCAGCGCCAGTGGAAGTGGAAGACGCGCGGGTCGTATTCCATCCAAGCGGACGGGCCGACCCAGAGGTCGTAGTCGACTTCGACGGGCGGCTTCTCGCCGGGCTTGGGGGCGTCGGGGACCTTGTGGTTGTTCGTCGTGGTGCCGGCTTCGACGCGGAGGATCTTGCCGAGCTCGCCGTTGCGGATGATTTCGACGGCGCGGCGGAAGTTGCCGGTGGAGCGCTGCCACATGCCGGTCTGCCAGACGCGGCCGTTGGCCTTGACCGTGTCGACGATGGCCTTGCCTTCGGCCCAGGTCTTCGCGAGCGGCTTCGTGCCAGTGGTCGGGTAGGCCCATGACGGCGGCGTCGGGTTTTTCCTTCGCGAGGAGTTCGCGGAAATCTTGATACTGCTTCGGCGCAGCTTGGCCGGCCTTGACGACGGCCTGGGCTTCGGAGGCGAGGACGCGCTTGTCGACGTCGCAGACGGCGATGACTTGGACGCCTTGCTTGGACATCAGCTTGCGCATGTCGCTACCGCCTTGGCTCTTGAGGCCGATGCCGGCAAGCTGGAGGCGATTGGAAGGAGCGACGGTGCCGTCCTTGCCGAGCGCCGACGCTGGGATGATGGACGGGAAGCCGAGCGCGAAGCCGGCGAGGGCGGAGTTGCGCAGGAAGGCGCGGCGGTCGAGACGTGGGGTGGGCATGGGGAAGGGGATAGGGG
>RFQN01000032.1 GCA_009924965.1 Verrucomicrobiota bacterium | reverse complement strand
CCCAGCTGGTGGCCAAACGGCTGAACCCATGGTCATGCTCGAATGCCACCTCCGGCACCATGTTCGAGCCGGAGACCTGGGCGACCCGGTGGTCATCGCGATAACGTTCCAGCATCGCCGCCGCATAGGGAAAGAAAGCGGGGGAAGGCAGGCAATCGTCCTCGAGGATGATTCCTTCGCCCGCCTCGGACAAAAACCATTCGATCGCGGAACTCACGCCGCGCGCGCAGCCAAGGTTCTCGTCCAAAAAGCGCGTCTTCACGGCGCAGGGCCAGTCCACGTCCGCCATCACCGCGCGAACCGCCGCGACGGCCTCTCGCTCGCCAGCTCGGCCCGCGCGCGGGCCATCGCAAGCCAAGTAGAGCTGTGCGGGCTTCGCTTGGCGAAGAGCAGCCATCACGCGCGAGACCGTATCCACGCGGTTGAACGCGATGACGAGGACGGCAGGACAAGACTGTGTCTCCGGAAGGCCCATGTCCGCCCAGTAAGCGGTTGAGGGGTTTGCTTGCGAGGAATAGTTTTGCCAAAGAAACCTACTAGGACAAAAACTATACTGCTGTATGCGCTACCTCGTCACGGGCTCCGCCGGATTCATCGGGACCAACCTTGGGCTCAGGCTCTTGCGCGAAGGCCATACGGTCATCGGGCTCGATAACTATCACTCCGGCACCGCCGCGAACACGGCCAAGCTCGCCGCCTTCGCGGGGTTCTCGTTCGTCGAGCACGACGTGACCAAGCCCTATGACATCCCTTGCGACGTGCTCTGCAACCTCGCCTGCCCGGCGTCGCCGCCGCATTACCAGAAGGACCCCATCTACACCTTGCGCATTTCGGTCCTCGGCACCCTGCATGCCTTGGAGAACGCGGAGCGCCACCAGGCCCGGCTCCTCCATGCCTCCACCTCGGAAATCTACGGCGACCCGCTCGTCCACCCCCAGGACGAAAGCTATCTCGGGAACGTCAATTCCATCGGCCCACGCGCTTGCTACGACGAAGGCAAACGCGCGGCGGAGACGCTCTGCGCCGACTTCGTACGCCTCGGTCGCGCGGATGCCCGGCTAGTACGCATCTTCAACACCTACGGACCGCACATGCGGGGAGATGACGGCCGCGTGGTCACCAACTTCCTGCTCCAAGCGCTGGCAGGCAAGGCCTTGACCGTCTATGGCGACGGCCAGCAGACCCGATCGTTCTGCTACATTGACGACCTGGTCGAAGGCATGCTGCGGGTGCTCGCGCTCGCCCAGAATCCGGGCCCCATCAACCTCGGCAACCCCAACGAGTTCACGATGCTGGAGCTCGCGACGGCGGTGAACCGCGTCGTCGGGGCGTCCTCCCCATTGCGCTTCGAGCCACTCCCGACCGACGACCCCAAGCAGCGCAAGCCGGACATCGCCAAGGCCCGCCGTCTCTTGGCCGACTGGCAGCCGCAGGTGCAGCTGACCGAAGGTCTGGCCAAAACCCTCGCCTACCTCAAGGCCGAGCCGATCGCCCACCAAGCATGAAGCTCGCCATCCAAAACATCGTCTGCATCGGGGCAGGCTACGTAGGCGGACCCACCATGGCGGTCATCGCGGACCGTTGCCCCTCCATTCAGGTCACGGTGATTGACCGCGACCCCGCGCGCATCGCCGCTTGGAACTCGGCGACGCTGCCGGTCTTCGAACCTGGGTTGGACGCCGTCGTCCAACGCTGCCGAGGACGCAACCTGCACTTCCTCCCTCAGGACCAAGGATTGCCGGCCCTACAGGCGGCCGACGCGATCTTCATCGCCGTCAACACCCCGACCAAACTCGTCGGGGACGGCGCAGGCAAGGCTTCCGACCTGAGCTTCGTTGAGGCGTGCGCTCGCTACATCGCGGAAAACGCCGCCGGCCACACGATTGTCATCGAGAAGTCGACGATGCCGGTGCGCGCCGCCGACGCCATCAAGCGGATCCTGCAGACGAACGCACGTGAAACGTCCTTTGACATCCTTTCAAACCCGGAGTTCTTGGCCGAAGGCACCGCCATTCGCGACCTAGAGAAACCCGACCGGGTCCTCATCGGGGGCGAACGCCCGGAGGCGATCGACGCCTTGGCGGAAGTGTACGCCCAGTGGGTGGACCCAGGGACCATCATCCGGACCAACCTATGGTCCGCGGAGCTCTCCAAACTCGCCGCCAACGCCTTCCTCGCGCAGCGTGTCTCATCGATCAACGCCATCTCGTCCCTCTGCGAGGCGACGGAAGCCGACGTCGATCAAGTGGCCAAGGTGCTCGGGAGCGATTCCCGCATCGGCCCGAAGTTCCTCAAGGCATCGGTCGGCTTCGGGGGCTCGTGCTTCAAGAAGGACGTCCTGTCCTTGGTCTACCTCTGCGAGTTCTACGGGCTAGACGCTCCAGCCGCCTATTGGCAAGCGGTGCTCGACATGAACGAATGGCAGAAGCGCCGCGTCGGCCTAGCCGCCGCCAAGCATGCGGCGGCCTACGCACGACGGATCGCCGTCTTGGGCCTGGCGTTCAAGAAGGACACCAACGACTTCCGCGAAACCGCCGCCATCGACATCTGCAACCACCTGTTGGCGGCTGGCTTCCATCTTTCGCTGCATGACTACCGCGTCGACTCCGCCGCGTTCGCCCGCCAGCTCTCGTCAGGACCTGACGCTTCCCTGGCCTTTGCCCGGTCTCCTGAAGAAGCCATCCGTGGCGCCGACTCGGTGCTCGTGCTGACCGAATGGGATGCCTACGGCCAATTAGATTGGGCGGCGCTCCGGGCCACCTGCGGCCAAGCCCCCGCCATCTTCGATGGCCGGAATATCGTCAACCGTTTGGCCGCGGAAAAAGCGGGCTTCACGGTCCACTGCATCGGCAAGGCTTGAGCCGGCTCGGCACACCCGCCAGCTCCCAACAAAAAAGCCCGCTATCGCGGGCTTTTTGTGACGACGTGTAGCCGTCGGTCGCGGGCGTGTTAGGACAGCCTCGGGACAATTGCAGCAATACGGTCAGCAAAAACCTGTGGCCCGTGCGTGGCCGCCAAGACCCGCGATTCCGCCTGCGCGCGAGCTAGGGCGGGACCCTCCGCCGATGCCAAGTTGAGCAAGGCACGGGCGAGCGCGGCGTGGTCGCCGGCCGGGAACTCCGCGGCGTTCTTCAGGTCGGCGAAATCGTGCCGGGCGCCGATGGCGTCGGACAGCAGGAGCTGGCACCCCGACAGGGCAGCCTCATGGACCACCAGGCCCCACGCCTCGCTCCGGCTCGGCAACGCGAAGATACGCGCCTCACGGTAGAGCGCCCCCAGTTCGGCCGGCTGCACGAAACCACGGACGCGGATGCGCGGGTGCGACGGAATCTTCTCTTGGAGCGGACCACTTCCATAGAGGTGCAGCTCCCAACCTGGGATACGGTCAGCGACCGATTGGAACGCTGCCGCGAGGCCGAGACAGTCCTTCCGCTCGATGTACTGCCCGACGAACAAGATCCGCTTGGGCCGCTCGGCCAATGGCAGGCCGTCGAAGAAGAGCGCCGGGTCGGCCCCATAGAGGCCCTCGAAGATGTCTGCATCCGCGAAGCCATACCACCGCGCTAAGCGTCGGCCGGAAATCCCCGGGACCAGGACGGCGCAGAACTGCCGGCGCATGGTCAGCCGGAACCACGGTCCTCCCAATCGCTGCCTCCAGTCGCCACGCCAAGCGTTGTCCATGAGCAGGCAGACCTTCCCGCCGGCCGCGCGGACTTCATCGCCGAGGGCGTTGAACGCCGGACATGACCAGCCTGCTTGGAAAAAGACCTTCGGCACTGCCAAACCGAGGTCGGCCCAGCGTAGGATCTTCGACCCTTCGACCCAATGGATGGGCTGACCGAGCGCCTCCTCCATGCCTTGGACAGGGACGGATGGCCGCGTCCCGACGACGGCGCAAGACTGGCCCAGTTGATCTATGGCCACGCGCAACTGCCGCGCCGCATACTGCGGCAGGCCCTGCCAAGAAAAGGCGATGCTCATGCTGCTGGCGAAGCCTCCTGCGGTTCCAGCCGCATCGTGCGGTAATAAATCCAGGCGCAAACGAGGCCTAGGAGTCCGGTCGGGAGCAGACCCCAGAAGTCACCGACGGCCTGCGTCACGCTCCCTTGAGCGAGCGCCAAAGCGAGGCCAGCCAACCCGGCCCAAGCCCACGTGCGGGCTCCGATCCAATGTCCGGTGCGCCAACGCATGACGACAGACATCAGCACCGCGTAAGCGACGTAACCCACAGCGAAGGCAATGGCCGCACCTTCTAAGCCGAATCGACCGACCAAGAGCAAGGGGAGCAGTCCGAGGATCAGGTTCGAGATGAGCTCCACGACGAGGACCGTGCGGTTGGACCCGCGAGCCTGCAGCCAAAAGCCCATCGGCCAGGAAACCAACCGGAAGAAGACGCCCCACACCATCCAGGTGAGCAATGGGATGGCCGGCTCGAATTGATCCGCGGTGTAGAGCCAATGAATACAAACGCGGCCCATGGTTAGCAGGGCCGCCAACAGAGGGAGCGCCAAGAGGAGCCCGGCCTGAATCTGCTTCTCGACCAAGGAGCGGGCCTCCTGTTCGTCCCGAGCCGCAGCCACGCGCGGGAAAAAATCCGTCGCCATCGCGGCAAAGACGAAACCAGGCAGGCTGCTCGCGATCGCCAACGCCGCTTGATAGTGCCCGGCCGCCGTCAGGCCGAATTCGCGGAGCACGACCCAACGCGCGACGTAGGCCGAGAGCTGCGACAGTAAGCCGACCGCCATCAGCGCGCCGCCCAGTTGCATTAGTTCCCTGACATGCGCTTGGTCGGGCGCGGCCCCAGCTGGCGTCGGACAATGCTGATCGGCGGCCCGCCACAAGAACACCGCCGGCCCACCGGTCGCCACCAGAATGCCCAAGGTTACACCCCAGAGCGAATACCCGGCCTGATGGAAGAGATAAACTAACGGCAGACCAAGGAGGACCCCGGCGAAAGCCGAGAGCACTTGGGTCGTGGCGAGCGCGCGTAGATGCCCACCCGCCTGCAAGAGCGCGCCCCACATGCCCGCGGCGACGAGCAAGGGCACGGCCAACCCAGCCAACCCGAGTTCGAGGATATGTCGGTCGTTCGGCTGGAAAGTCCACAGTCCGATCGGCGCAAAGAGCAAGGCCACCGCGAGCAGGCCCAGCCAACTCAAACGCACGCCGAGCCAACGCACGGCCGCCATCTTGGCGGCTTTGTCCGCGGGCGTGGCCGCAGCCACCGTCCGCACTCCCGCCGTCGCCAACCCCCAACCAGCGGCCATGGCGAAGAGCCCGTTGAAGGAGACCAAGATTCCCGCCAGCCCCACGCCCGTGGGGCCCACCATCCAGGCGATGGCCTTCGTGCGGAAGAAGGCCGCCACCAAGACGAGGACCGAGGCTCCGCCCATGAGCGCGCTGGAACGAAGGATGCGGGCGAAAGCCATGCGTGGTTTACTGGAGGACCGACTTCACCCCGGCGATGACGCGCTCGCGGTCGGCTTCGGACATGGCCGAACCCGAGGGGAGGCATAGCCCCTGCGCGAAAAGTCCCGCCGCGACGGCGCCGCCATGGTATTCGGCTGCCGCAAAGACGGGTTGCAGGTGCAGCGGCTTCCAGATCGGGCGGGCTTCGATGTCGAGTTTCTCCAAGGCCAAGCGGACGGCTTCCGCGGAGGCCCCCGCCTGCGCTGGGTCGATTGTCAGACAGGACAACCAATGCGTCGATTGCCCCCACGGGGCCTCTGGCTGCATCACCACACCGGGAGACGCCGCCAAGGCTTTGGCATAGGCGCGGTAGTGGTCGCGACGGCGCGAGACCTTGCCGGCCAAACGGAGCAACTGGCCGCGCCCGATGGCGGCGCTGATGTTGCTGAGGCGATAGTTGTATCCGATGGTCGAATGCTGGTAATGCGGGGCCGGGTCGCGGGCTTGGGTCGCCAGGAAGCGCGCCTGCTGCGCCAAGCCAGCATCATCGGTGACGAGCATCCCGCCCCCAGAGGTCGTGATGATCTTATTGCCGTTGAAGGAATGGATGCCGAAGAGCCCATGGGAACCCGGGCTGGTCTCGCCGTAACTGGCCCCTAGGGCTTCCGCGGCGTCCTCGATCAGCTTCACGCCATGGCGTTCGCAGCAGGCCTTGATGGGAGCGATGTCCGCGGACTGTCCGTAGAGATGGACCAAGACCAAGGCCTTGGGCGCGCGTCCAGCCTTGGCCTTGCGCTCGATGACCTCGCAAGCCAACGCCGGATCCATGTTCCAGCTTCGCGTTTCCGAATCAATGAAGACCGGCTTGGCTCCGAGATAGGTGATGGGCGCGGCCGAAGCGATGAAGGTCAGCGTGGAACAAAGCACTTCGTCGCCCGGGCCGACGCCTGCAAGGCGCAAGGCCAGATGCAAGGCCGCGGTGCCCGACGACACCGCCACCGCGTGGCGCGAGCCGACCAGTTCGGCGAACTCTCGCTCAAAGGCGTCGAGCTGCGGGCCCACCGGGGCGACCCAATTGGACTCGAAGGCCTCGAGCACGAACTCGACTTCGGCGCTGCCGACATCGGGAGGGGAAAGGTAGAGACGGGGCATGGCTGCTTAGGGGGGCAAAGGTGAAAGCCGGAGCAAAGCTCCTGTGCAAAGGTGCAAAGGTCTTTTCATAAAACTCCTTGGGGGGGAATGAGTAATAAATGGAGCGCGGGATGGTTGCTGCCCAAGAGAGGTGAACTTGATTGGCCTGGTGGCGACATTCACCCGATTCGAAGACATTGAGGCCTGGCAGACCGCTGAGGCTATGGTCGTTCAAGCCTACGCCCTCCTCCGTGAAGGCCCGGGGGCGAGAGACTGGGCACTTAAAGATCAGCTTCAGCGCGCCGCTGTTTCCGTCATGTGCAATATTTCGGAAGGCTTTGAGAGCCGGTCTGATCGCACGTTCTACGATATGCTCCGCCGCGCCAAAGGCTCGTGCGGTGAGGTCCGCACCTTGTTTTACGTGGCCGCCAAGGTCGGGCATATATCTCCGGAGAAATACGCGGCAGTTAAGCCGATTTGCCTAAAATGCTCGGCGCAACTCCAAGCGTTGATGTCGCACTTGGAGGCCTCTCGGCCAGACATCCAGCCCCGGAAACGCTGGTAATGCAGACCTGCCCTCCCTTTTGCACCTTTGCACCAGCCGTAGGCGGGTTGCACGTTTGCACAGACTTATTTCCATGGCCCATCCGCATAGACGCCCAAGCCTTGCAAGGCCTGCAGGAATTCGCGGTTCGCGGGGTCGGCGAGGAGCTGTTCGATGGGCAGGTTGGAGGAGAGCCGAATGAACATCTGTTCGCTCTTCTGGTTCAGGCCATAGGTGCGGATGTCCTTCCACAGCAGCGGTAGGCGTTCCAAGCGGCCGACGAGGCCGTCGCGCCAACCGGCGGCCTGCTCTTCGTAGCGATTAGGCTGACCGTTCACGAGGTGCCAAAAGGCGACGTTTTGCCGGCCGCCGGAGGGCACGAGGTATTGGCCGAACTCGTAAGGGAGCAACGCGCGGCCGCCGACCGACGCGGAGACGGCGTACTTGCGTTCCGTCCGCACGCAGCCGTTGTTCACCCAGCAGGAATCAGGGTTGTGCGAGCCGGCGTCGACGACCGAGGCCTTCCCGGGCTCCCAGTAAGCGGCGTAGACCAAAATCGACGTCTCGCCGCGAATATAAAGCGCCTGCGCAGCCTGGCTGAAATTCAGGATGCCCTGCACGTTCATGCTCCCCGCCTTGCTGTCGGCGACCGGGATGTCTCGCCGCGTCCAGCCAGCCACGTTGCGCGGCAAGGCGTCGACGACCTGCCCCGTGAAGCGGCGCTCGCGGTGCGAGAAATACTCCGCCGTCACGACCAACGCGAGCAGGAGCAGCAGGCCGACCGCACCAGTATAGAGGAGGGCTTTACGCATTTAGAGGACGCGCGCAGGATTGCCGACGACGGTGACGCCAGCGGGCACGTCATTGATGACGACGGCCCCGGCGCCCAAGACCGCGCCGCTGCCAATCGACTTGCCCGGGATGATTGAGACGCGGCTGCCCATGAAGACGCGGTCCGCCACTTGCACGCGGCCCGTGACATCGCAATGCGCGCTCAAGGTCGACCAGGCGCCGACCGAGGCGTCATGCCCCACGGTCGCGTGCAGGTTGAGCATCGCGAAGTCCCCCAAGACGATGTCGACGCTCGCGATGGCACCAGGGCAGAGGACGACGCCCCGCCCGAGCTGGACGCGGTCGCCGACGAGGGCGCGTGGATGGATGAACGTCAGGAAGTTCGCGCCAGCGGCCAACAAGGGCTGCAGGAGCTTCTCCTTCACCGGAGGAAGGCCCAGCCCGCAAAGGTACAGCTTCCCCGCGTCGACCACGTGCCCAGTCAATGGGTAGACCTTGGCAAATGAGCCGAAAGGCTGCAGGGCCTGCGGGTTGTCGTCGAGGAACCCCTCGAGTTCCCAAGCACGTCCGCAATCCGGATGCTGGCTCGCCCAGACATAGAGCTCACGGCCGAAGCCGCCGGCGCCGACGATCAGTAGTTTCTTCATAAGCGTTCAGGGATAAGTTGGAGCACATCGCCGACCGTAGCGCAGCCGCGGATCTGCGCGCTGGTCACGGCCAAGCCATGCTTGGTCTCGCAATGCAGGATGACGAGGAGCACCGCCAAGGAGCCCCACGATGGGAGGCTCTCCAGGCGCGTCTCCGCCGTGGCACCGACGAAGAGGTCGATGTCCGCCTGCAAGGCCTGCAGTTTTTCGGAGCTAGTCATCAGGGACGAGGGTAGGACTGCACGGGGGCGACGACCAATGGGCCGAACTCCGCGGCGACGGCGCCCCAGGACCAACCGACGCCGAACCCGCACAGCACCAGCCGCTGCGGGCGGGCGGCGAGCGCGTCGCCAAAGGCATGGAGCAAGGCGCAAGGGATGGACGCCGAGCTCTGGTTGCCGTAGCGCTCCACGACGTCGCTGGGGGTCTTCTCAGCCGGGAAGCCGCACTTGCGACCCACGGAGGTGACCACGAAGCGGTTCGCCTGATGGAGGACCAAGCCATCCGTAGACTCTACCGTGTACTGGGCGTGCCGCATGACGGCGGCGACCGCCGGAGGGGCTTGCCGGAGCGAGAAGTTGAACACTTCCCCGCCCTGCATCGCCAAGTTGGCCGCATGGCGAACGTTGCCGTCCAGGTCGGGGATCTCCGGCAAAGGCTTGCAGTCGTGCGGCATCCGCGCCCCGCCTTGCGGGACGATGATTGCGTTCGCGCCGGCTCCATCGGCACCGAGCTCGAAGTGCCAAGCGGTCGCCGTGCCCGTACGTTCGATCAACGCCGCCGAGCCGGCATCGCCGAACAGCGGGTCCGCGGAGCGGTCCTTCGGATGCGTGAGCCGCGAGAGCGTGTCGCCCGCGCAGAGGAGCACCCGGGCAGCGCCACCGTGGGCACAGAGGAGGGCCGCTTGCTGGAGCCCGTAGACCCAGCCCGAGCAACCCAACGAAAGGTCGAAGGCGGCGGCGCCCCTCGCGAGGCCTAAACGGCCGTGCAGCAACGACGCGTTGTTCGGCTGAGCGTGGTCGGGGGTCTGCGTGACGAAGATGACCGCGTCGATGGACGTGGCATCCAAGCCTGCGGCATCCAGGAGCCGGCGCGCAGCGTCCTCGCAGAGGTCCAAGGCGGTGATGCCCGGAGCCGCCACCTGGCGCGCGCGGAGCCCGATGGTCTGGGCGGTCTTCTCGAGCATCGCGCGGTCGAGGCCCAAGGCGAGCCCATCGGAAAGGAAGTCGCGCGTGACCGAGCCGGTGGAGACGGCGAGGCCGGCCAGACGGACATGAGAGATAGAGCTATGCATCAGAAAAGTTAGCGGCCCGCGAATTGGCGCAGCCAGGACTCGACGCACAAAACGCCGAGCAAGGGGTAGGTCGCATCGACTTCACCGCGCCGGTCCGCGTCCAGCAAAGCAAGCACCCCGGCGCCATCGAACACGCCGGTGCCGTCGAGGCGGCCTTCCTGCGCCATGCGCCGGAGCTGCGGCCCGTAGACCTCATGGAAGAAGCCGCGCAACGGCAGGCCGAAGCCGGACTTGGGCCGATCGAGGATCTCATCCGGAACGAGCCCGCGCAAGGCGCGCCGGAAAAGGTACTTGGCTTCGCCGCCGCGGATCCGTTGCGCGTCCGTCAGCCGTTCCGCGAAGGCCGCGAGGTCTGGATCCAGCAAGGGCACGCGGATTTCGACCCCGCACGCCATGCCCATCTTGTCCTTGTAGTTCAGGTTGTGGCTCGCGAGGAAGAAGCTGCGGTCGAGATGCAGCATCCGGCTCAAGCGGGTCACGCCGGCGGGCAAGGTGGCCATCGAACTCGTCAGCAGGTCCGTCGCGCGGCGAGCCCCGACGCGCTCGCGGAAGTCCGCGCCGAGCAAAGGAGTCATGGCCTCATGGCCAAGCCAGAGGAAATAGCTCGCGAGTCGCTCGTCCGGCTCCGCGTCGGCGTGCGCGAACAGCTTGCTGAGCCGCCGGGACAGAGGATTCACCTGCGAATTCCCGGCGGTCAGGCGGCGCAGGCTTGCCCGCAGGGGCTTCGGCCACCAGCCCCAGTAGCGCTCGGACCGCAAGGCCAGGTGCCGTCGGTAGCCGCTGAACAGGTCGTCGCCCCCGGCGCCGGAGAGGAGCACCTTGACCCCTTGCGACCGCGCTTGCCGGCTGATCGCATAGGTTATGAACGCCGCGGGATCAGGCGTGGGTTCGTCCAACATCCACACCAAGCGGTCGACGTCGCCGATCGCAGCTGATTCCGAGCTCACCGCATGCAAGGGGATCCCCAGCTGCTGCGCCGCGCGCTGCGCATAAGGAAAGTCGTCCACTAGCCCCTCTTTGTTACGCAGGCTCTCGATCGGGGAGGCCACCGTGAAACATGGGTAGCGCTCACCGCTGCCGAGCGATTGGACGGCTAAAGCGGCCAAGGCGGTCGAATCCACGCCGCCGGAAAGGAAACCGCCGATCGGCACGTCGGAGACCAATTGACGATGGACGGCCTGTTGCAGGTAAGAGCGGCAAGCCTCGATCGCATCGGACGTACTCAGCTCGTGCGGGCGTTGTTCGTTGGGACGTGGCGCGAACCGACGGACGGTGGGCGCGACGCCGTCTTGCCATACCATGAGCTCACCCGGCTGCAGCTTGCGGATGCCCTGCGCAGGCGTGAGGTCGCCTGGAGCATAGAGCAAGGAAAGGTAGGCGATGATCGCCGCAGGGTCCGGGGTCCAGTCGATGCCTGGCACGGCCCGCAGGGCCTTGAGTTCCGAGGCAAAGACGCAGCCCTGCGGCGTCTGCGCCCAGTAGAGGGGTTTGACGCCGGCCGCATCGCGGGCGAGGAGCAGACGTCGCTCTCCGGGAAACCAAGCCGCCAACGCGAAGATGCCGTTCAGCCAAGGGAGGCATCGTTCGCCAAAGCGGGCCAATAGTTCAACCAAGACTTCCGTATCGCTCGTGCCCCGGAAGACGACGCCGTGGTCCTTA
>RFQN01000310.1 GCA_009924965.1 Verrucomicrobiota bacterium | reverse complement strand
GGCCTTGCCGTGCGGCGAACGTTTTCGTATCTGGGGAGTCGTCGTCGCGGTGGTGCGACGTTGCTGACATGCTCCGCGCCCTTGCTGACTGCAATAACTTCTACGCCTCCTGCGAGCGCGTGCTGGACCCGTCGTTGATCGGCGTGCCGATCGTGGTGCTGTCGAACAACGATGGCTGCGTGGTCGCGCGTTCCAGCGAGGCGAAGCGCCTCGGCATCCCGATGGGCGCGCCGTACTTCGAGGTGAAGCGCGTCTGCGAGGCGCATAGCGTGAAGGTCTTCTCGTCCAACTTCGGCGTCTACGGCGAGTTCTCCGAGCGCGTCATGGCCGTCCTCGCTGAGCACGCGCGGGACTTCGAGTCCTATTCCATCGATGAGGCTTTCCTCGGCTTCCCGGACATGCCCGAGGCCGACGCCCGCGCGCTGGGGCTGCGGATCCGCGCCGACGTGCTGAAGCGCACGGGCATCGCGGTGTCCATGGGGATGGGCGCGACGAAGGTACTCTGCAAACTGGCCAATGAACGCGCCAAGTCCGACCCCGACGCCGGCGGCTGCTTGGTCGTGCCGTTCGATGTCGAGGGGCGGCGGGCCTTCCTGAAAGGCGTCGAGGCCGAGGACATCTGGGGCGTCGGGCCCGGCTTGGCCGCCCGTTTTCGTTCGCATGGCATCCTGACCGCCGCCGACTTGGCCGAGGGCGATCCGGCGTTCATCCACCGCATCGCGGGCGTCGTCGGGGAACGGCTCGCCTTGGAGCTACGCGGCATCCCTTGCCACGAGATCATCGAAGACCCGGGGTCGCGCCAATCCATCATGGTCTCGCGTTCGTTCGGCCGTCCGGTGTCGGAGGAGGCCGACCTCGCCGAGGCGATCTCGGCGCACGCCGCCCGTGGGGCCGAGAAGCTGCGTGAGGACCGTCTGGTCGCTTCGTCGGTGGTCGTCTTCTTCGGCACGAACAAGCATCGCCTCGACCAGGAACAGTACAAGGCCGACGCCATGGAGCCGCTCGATCCGCCGACGGATGACGCGCGCCTGATCTGCGCCGCCGCGGGCCGGGCGCTGCGCCGCATCCGTCGCGATGGCTACTTGTACAAGAAGGCCGGCATCCTCCTGCAGGGCCTGACGCCCTCCAACCAGATCCAACCGACGCTGCCAGGGCTCGGTGCGCCCGTCGACCCGGCCCGGGCGCGGCTCATGCAGGCCGTCGATGCATTGAACGCGAAGCTCGGCCGCGAGGTCGTGCGTCCCGGCAGCTCGGGCCTCGACCGGAAGTGGCAAGGGAAGTCGGAGCTGCAGTCAGGCGCCTCGTTGACCGACCCGGACCGCTTGCCCACGGCCAAGGATGGGGCGAAGCCCAAGGATGGCCTGAAGCCGCGGATTCGCTTCCACGAGTGAGTCCGCGGTTGCGCGGACAGGCGTTTTGCTTCCCGCTGGAGGCCTCGTGACCATCGACTCGACCACCGCCACGCTGCTCCCGCTGCTGTCCGCTTTCGGCTACGCCGTCGCGGCCATCATCCTGAAGCGGTCGACGGAGGGTGGGGCGGGGCCGTGGCGCATTGGCTTCGTCGTCAACATGACGATGGGGGCCTTATTCCAGACCTTCTGGCTCTTCGACGACGGGCAGGGCGGGCCGTTCACCGCGGTCGCTATCCTGCATGCGCTGATCGTCGGCGCGGTCTTCTTCGCCGGACAATATTTCACATTCCTGGCGCTCAGCCGCGGGGACGTTTCCGTGACAACGCCTGTGCTCGGGGCCAAGGTCCTGTTCGTCGCTTTCCTGGCGGCGCTGTCGATGGGGCAGGCGCTCACTCCGGCCATCTGGGTGGCGACCGTGATGACGTGTGTGGCGATGGTCCTGCTCGGCGGCGAATGGCAGGCGGACCGCGAGCGCGCCTTGCGGAGTTTGCTCTATGGCGGCCTAGCGGCGTTGCTCTTCGCCACCTCC
>RFQN01000309.1 GCA_009924965.1 Verrucomicrobiota bacterium | reverse complement strand
GAATCTTGTACTGCAACGACGGCGATTGGGTGGAAAGCCTGACCGCACTCGTCGAGCACCCGGATGGTCGTCTGGAAATCATCGACCGTAGCGCCTGCCGCACCGCATGGGGCGCAGCAGCGCAGGCCCAACTGCCGCTGGACGTGGCCGAGCCGGCCTGAGGCGGCGCCTCAGGCCGCAGCCGGCCAGCTCAAAGCCGCGGGCTCTTTGGGTGCGGCCGCGGCAACGGCCGGGCGTCCAATGCTCCAGTGGCGCAGGCCGGAAGCAAGGAAGCCCCCAACGTGCCAAGGGCGGTGAGACGAAAGAACGCGCGACGATCCATGGGTAAGGGCGAAGGCATCTTCAGCCGAATCCACGAGGGTTCAAAGGTAGATTTTGAAAATCCGTTTGCAGGCGCTCCCGACAGGCGACACCGTCCCCCCATGCGCGTCGCCCTCCTTGGCTCCGGTCGCGGCTCCAATGCCGACGCCGTCCTTCGTGCCCAAGCGGAAGGTCGGCTCGGGTCAGCCAAGGTCATCGGGATCTACTGCGACCTCCCCACCGCGCCGATGCTGGCGCTCGGGCCGAAGTACGGCGTCCCGGCCCACTACCTGGACCCTGGTCCCTTCAAGACGAAGTTCTCGCCCGAGCAGGAAGCCTTCTGGGCCCGGACCTTGGCGAACGACGGGGTCGACCTGATCGTCCTCGCCGGGTTCATGCGCGTCGTGAAGGCGCCTTTGCTCGAGCCCTTCGCCGGCCGCATCATCAACCTGCACCCGACCCTGCTGCCGGCCTTCCCTGGCTTGGACGGCATCGGCCAGACCTGGCGCGCCAACGTGCCCGCCGGCGGTTGCACCGTCCATTGGGTCACGGCGGAAGTCGACGGCGGCGCCCACCTCGGCCAGACCCAGGTCCCCCGGACGGCCGACGATACCCTTGAAACGTTCGCGCAGAAGATCCACGCCGCCGAGCACGCCCTGCTCCCCCGCGTCATCGCCGAACTCGCTACCCGCTTCCACGCCCGATGATCGAACTCCGCTGCCCTATCCACGAAGACATGGTCCAGCCGCTGGAGGACCATTTCTGCGAGCTGACGCGTTCGTCCTGGATGCTCTTCCATGAAGGCCCCGGGAAGCCGCACTTTGTGATGGGCTATTTCGAGACGAAGGACGAAGCCGATGCCGCTTGGGCCGGCCTGCGCAAGGCCTTCAAGAAGCTACCCGAAAAATACGACGAGACCGTCCTCGCCGACAAGGACTGGAAGGAAGCCTACAAGGAGCACCTCAAGCCTTGGGACCATGGCCGCCTTCATTGGGTACCGGCCTGGATGCGCGGTAAGCATGTCGTGCCGGCCGACGCCGCCGTGATCTGGTTCGACGCCGGCCTGGCGTTCGGCACCGGGGACCACCCGACGACGCGCCTCTGCGCGATCCGCTTGCTCGACTACCTGGAAACCAAGCCGGCCGCCCAAGTCTCCGTGACCGATGCCGGCTGCGGCTCGGGCATCCTGGCCCTCTCCGCCGCCCAGCTCGGCTGCGGTCGCATCGCCGGCTTCGACCGCGACCCCGAGTCGGTCCGCGTCAGCATCGCCAATCGCCAAGAGAACGGCATCGCCGACGAACGCGTCGCGTTCCACCACGCCGGCCTCGAAGAGGGCTTCAAGCTCACCGGCCCTGCCGACGTCGTGCTGGCGAACATCATCAGCGACGTGCTCTGCATCTATGCCGATGACCTCGTGAAGGCCGTGACGCCCGGCGGGGTGCTCGCCCTCAGCGGAATCCTCGCCAAGGAGCAGGCCGCGGTCCATACCCACTTCGAAGCCAAGTGCGCCGCCGCTTGGGGCTCCGTCCGCGCCGACGGCCGGGTCATGGGTGAATGGAGCGACGTGGCGTTGTTCCGTCCGGCCTAATACCTGCCGGAGCGGCTCCCTCCGGATTGCGCCCCTACGTCTTCCCGCTTTGCT
>RFQN01000308.1 GCA_009924965.1 Verrucomicrobiota bacterium | reverse complement strand
TGCTGGGCGATCTCCTCGCACCTCGTCGGCCAGGCCACCTGCGACAACATCGACGAGCGCCACCAGTCCATCCTCCCCGCGCACGTGTGGGGTGACGGCAAGCCCGAAGGCGTCCGTCAGCGCGCCGCCAAGGAAATGGCGCTGACCGCCGAGGCCGCCCGCAAGTTCTTCAACGCCGGCAAGGCGTACATGGCCAAGAAGCCGAAGGGCTCCGGCAAGGTCGTCGTCAACGGCTTCACCGGCTCCTCGATCTGGCACGCCCTCTACGCCTTCCCGCCGACCAACCAGGCCTTCCTCCAGAAGGGCTACGACGACTTCGCCAAGCGCTGGCAGCCAATCCTGGCGGCCTTCGAGAAGCACGACGTCTACTTCGCCCTCGAAGTGCACCCGACCGAGATCGCCTTCGACATCGCCTCGGCCCAGCGCGCGCTCGACGCCGTCGGCAACCACAAGCGCTTCGGCTTCAACTACGACCCCAGCCACCTCGGCTATCAGGGCGTCGACTACGTGAAGTTCATCCGCACCTTCGGCAAGCAGATCCACCACGCCCACATGAAGGACGTCTGGTGGGGCCACGGCGACGGCACCGTCGGCGTGTTCGGCGGCCATACCGATTTCTGCGACGCCCGTCGCGCGTGGGACTTCCGCTCCGTCGGCCGCGGCGACATCCGCTTCGAGGACGTCATCGTCGCCCTCAACGACGTCGGCTACGCCGGCCCGCTCTCCGTCGAGTGGGAAGACGGCCGCATGGACCGCTTCCATGGCGCCACCGAGTCCTGCGCCTTCGTCAAGAAGCTCGCCTTCCCGACCAACAAGGTCGCCTTCGACGCCGCCTTCGACAAGGCCAAGCAGAAGGCCAAGAAGTAATCCCAAGCACCCCCACACATCTTTATGGCAATCAAAGTAGGCATCATCGGGGCAGGCGGCATGCTCCAGTACCACGCCGCCGGCTTCAAGCAGGCTGGCGCCGAGATCGTCGCGATCGCGGATGCGGCCCCGGGCGCGGCCCGTAAGGCGGCCGACAAGTGGGGGGCCAAGCACGCCTACGAGTCCGTCGACGCGATGCTCGCCGACTGCAAGGAGCTCGATGCCGTCAGCATCATCGTCCCGAACAAGTTCCATGCCCCGCTGGCGCTCCAGTGCCTCAACGCCGGCAAGCACGTGTTCTGCGAGAAGCCCCCGGCGCTCAGCGCCGCCGAGGTCCATGCCATCATCGCCGCGTCGCAGAAGTCCGGCAAGAAGGTGATGTTCAACTTCAACAACCGCGCGCGTCCCGAGTCGCAGGCCATGATGAAGTACGTCGCGGCCGGGCAGGTCGGGAAGATCAACTCCGCCCAGGCGAAGTGGATCCGTCGCACCGGCATCCCCGGCTTCGGCGGTTGGTTCACGACCAAGGAGCTTTCCGGCGGCGGCCCGCTCATCGACCTGCTGCACATGGTCGACCTCGCGATGTATTTCATGGGCTACCCCGAGCCCGCGCACGTGCTCGGCCAGACCTTCAATGACTTCATCCAAGACAAGTCCTTCAAGGGCCCCTGGGGCATCCCGGACCGCGTCGGTGGCGTGACGGACGTCGAGAACGCCGCGCACGGCTTCGTGACCTTCAAGACCGGCCAGGTCCTGTCGCTCCAGGTCTCCTGGGCGGAGATGGTCAAGCGCGAGGAGGTCTCGGTCGTCTTCCAAGGCACCAAGGCCGGCGGCAAGGTCGAGCGCCTCTTCGGCATCGACGGCCTCGACAACACCGCGATCGATACCTGCGAGCTCTACGTGCAGGAGAACGGCCACAGCGTGAACCGCTCCATCGTCACCCCGGCGTGCGAGGACATGGGCCGCATCGCCAGCGCCGCTAACTTCATCGAAGCGATCGAAGGCAAGGCCGCCCCGCTCAACACGCCGGAACAGGCCCTGCGCCTCATGCAGGTCATCGACGCCATCTACGTCTCGGC
>RFQN01000307.1 GCA_009924965.1 Verrucomicrobiota bacterium | reverse complement strand
CTCAACGGCCAGCACCCCGAACAGGTGATCGCCCAATACCAGCAGGTGAACGCGGCCGACCGCGGCTACTTCTCCTCCAACCAACCGATCGTGAACGCGCTGCTCGGCATCTCGTACCATGCACGCGCCAAGAAGGACGACGTGGCCGCGAAGAGCGACCGCAACATCGGCGATCGCTACCTCAAGGAATTCCTGACGGCGAAGAACCTCGGGCCGGAAGCCTATCGCTCCGTCGGCAAGCACCTGAAGCGCATCCGCGCCACCGACGCCGCCGTCCGCGTGCTCGAAGCCGGCGTGCAGCTCTACCCGCGCTACGCCCAGCTCCGCGCCGACTACATCGGCGCCCGCATCCTCGCCGGCCAAACCGAAAGCTACGGCACGCGCAAGTCCGTCGCCGACGAGCTCGACGAGCTCCTGAAGATGCGCCGGCCGTCCCCGCTGATCTGGCACGAAGCGCTCGCGTGGTTGCGCTCCGAAGCGAAGTTGCCCAAGGACCAAGCCGAACGGCTCGACCGGGCCATCGCCCCGCTGGCCCGGCCCGACCTCGACCAGGAAGCGCTCAACGGACGCTGATTGCATGGGCCTCGCCGATAAGCGCGCGCAGTTGCTGGCCGAACTCGAACCGTTTGGCGACCACCACGAGCGTTTCCAGTACATCATCGACCGTGCGAAGTCCGCGCCCAACCTAGAGGCAGCGCTCAAGCTTGACGCATTCCTGATCGAAGGCTGCACCTCGAACCTCTGGCTGGTCCCGTCGGTCGACCAAGGGGTCTGCCGCTTCCGCTGCGACGCCGACTCGCTCATCACCAAGGGCATCGCCTCGCTGGTCTGCGAACTCTACGACGGCGCATCGCCGCAGGAGGTCGCCGCGACCGACGCCAACTTCCTCGCCGAGGTCGGCATCACGCAGCACCTCTCCCCGAACCGCCGCAATGGGCTGACCAACTTGGTCGGCAAAATCCGCGCTTTCGGCCAAGCCGCCAGCCGCTGAGCCGCACGGGCCGCGGTTTTCGGCGAAAGGGATTTGCACCTTCGGCTTCCCCAAGTCTGATAGAGGCATGCAAGCGTCGGCCGACCCATCCACTTCCCTGCCGACGGCCGGACAGCCGGACGCGCGCCTAAAATGGCTGTGCTTCGCGACGTTGGCTTGGGCGGTGCTCGTGCTGCAGGCCGGTGGCTTCACGACGAGCATCCATGCAGGCATGGCCTTCCTGGATTGGCCGCTGTCGAACGGTTCGGTCAACCCTCCGGGCTGGCTGACGGAAATCGACAAGTTCGCCGAACACTCGCATCGCCTCGCCGCGACTGGCCTCGGCCTGCTCTGCATCGCCATCGCGGTCGGGCACCACTACCGTGAACCGCGCCGCGGCATCCGCCTGGCGGCCTATGGCCTGATCGGACTCGTCCTCCTCCAAGGCGGCTTGGGTGGGTTGCGCGTGCTGCTCGACAAGCTGAACATCGGCGGCGACGGCAACCTCAAGGCCGTCAGCTTCGCCATCGGCCACGCGGTCAACGCCCAGCTAACGATCGCGCTGCTGGCCATCATCGCCGCCAGCCACACGCGAGCGTGGCGCCAATCCTCCGCCACCGGCACCGCCGAACGTCGGGCGGCCAAGCTCGCCGTCGGCGCGGTCTTCGCGGTCATCATCTTCGGGGCGGTCATGCGCCAGAACCATTTCACGACCTGGGTCACGACCACGAACGTCGGCGACCTCTTCCTGCCGGCGGGAGACGGGTTGCCGTGGTGGATCAACCTGCTGCACCGCGCGGGCGCTTTGCTCGCCGGCCTCACCATCCTCGCCTTCGCCGCCACGGGCGGTCGCGCGCGCGACGCGGGCGTCCCCGACGTCGTGCTGCTGCATGGCGCGGGCATGGACCACACCGTGTGGACGCTGCAGGCCCGCTACCTCGCGCATCACGGGCGCAACGTGCTGGCGCTCGACCTGCCC
>RFQN01000306.1 GCA_009924965.1 Verrucomicrobiota bacterium | reverse complement strand
CTTCGCTGAGCTGCTGGGCGGCCTTTTCCCAGTCGGTCGTGGCCGTGTGGAGGGCGTCGGTCGTGGCTCTGAGGTCCGCGTTCAGCTGCTGGACCTTGGCGCCTTGTGAGTAGGTGGCTGGGTCGGCGAGCTCGGCGGTCAGCTGGGTCTGCTTGGCTTCCAGTTCGGAAACCAGCTGCTCCAGACGGGCCACTTCCTTTTCGAGTTTGCGGAGGTCGGACGCCGATGGCTTGGCCGCGGCGGCGGGCTTGGGCTTGTCGACCTTCGGCGCGGCGGCCTGTTGCGGGCGCCCGTCGGTGAAGCCAGCGGTGAGGGCGGCGCGTTCGTTGCCGGCCTTGGACTTCTCGAGGTAGTAGCCGTAGTCGCCGGCGTAAGGCGTGAGGCGACCGGAGTGCACGTGGAGCACGGTCTTGGCGACCTCGCGGATGAAGTGCACGTCGTGGCTGACGAAGAACAGCGTGCCTTCGTAGTTCTTGAGGGCGGCGATGAGCGCGTCGATCGACATGATGTCGAGGTGCGTCGTCGGCTCGTCCATGAGCAGGAAGTTCGGCGGGTTGATCAGCAGCTTCACGAGCGCAAGGCGCGACTTCTCGCCGCCGGAGAGCACCGCGACCTTCTTGTGCACATCGTCCTTACGGAAGAGGAACGTCCCGAGCATCCCGCGGGCCTGCTGTTCGGTCAGCCCGTTCTCCGTCGTGCGGAGCTCCATGACGTTCTCGAGGACGGTCAGCTTGGGGTTGAGGTTGTCGACGCGGTTCTGGGCGAAGTAGCCCGTGATGACGTTGCCGCCGAGCTCGCGGACGCCACCGTTGATGGGGATCACGCCGGCCAGGATCTTGAGCAGGGTGGACTTGCCGGCGCCGTTGGGGCCGACGAGCACGGTGCGCTGGCCGCGCTCGCATTCGAAGTTGAGGTCCTTGTAGACGACGTGGTCGCCGTAGGACTGCTGGACGTGCTCCAGCTTCATGACCTTCAGGCCCGAGCGCGGGGGCTGCGGGAAGCGGAACTGGATCTTCTTGAGGTCGTCCTCAGGTTCGTCGATGGCGACTTCCTCGAGGCGGGCGATCTGCTTCTCCTTGGACTTGGCGCGGGAGGCCATGGAGGCCTTGGCGCCGAAGCGGTCGACGAACGTCTGCAGGTGGGCGATCTCGCGCTGCTGGTTCTTGAACATCGCCTGCTGGCGTTCCTTGCGGGCGACGCGCTCGACGAGGAAGTCGTCGTAGTTGCCGGTGTATTCGTGCAGGCGCTGGCCGCGCAGCTCGATCATGCCATTGCAGAGCGCGTTGAGGAAGGCACGGTCGTGCGAGATCACCACGAGGCCGCCCGGGTAGCGGGTCAGGTAGTCCTGGAACCAGAGCAAGGCCTCGAGGTCGAGGTGGTTCGTCGGTTCGTCGAGCAGCAGCAAGGTCGGTTCGCTGACGAGCAGGCGGGCGAGGTGCGCACGCATGACCCAGCCGCCCGAGAAGGTCTTGGCCAACTTATGGTGGTCGTCTTCGCGGAAGCCGAGGCCGGCGAGGATCTTCTTGGCGCGCGGCTCGAGCGTGTAGTCGATGTCCCAGTCGTCGTCGTTCTCGGGCTCGAGCTTGCCGCCGCTTGTCGCGATCTGGAGGATGGTCTCGTCGCCGACCGGCGCGCTTTCCTGCGGGAGGAAGCCGAAGTTGGCGCCGCGTTCCCACTCGATCAGGCCGTCGTCGGGCTTGTCCTTGCCGAGGATGATGTTGAAGAGGGTGGACTTGCCGGCGCCATTGGCGCCGACGAGGCCGAGGCGGTCGGTGCGGGCGATGTTCAGCGAGACCTCCGCGAACAAGGTGCGGGGTCCGTAGGACTTGGAAACATTGGCCCAGGTGCAGCCTTGCCGGTAATGGAAGGTAAAGCTGCCTTATTTAAACGATTTGCCGATGTTGATGCCTGGCCAGTATGCCTAGATACTCAAGATGTAGATGAGATTGTT
>RFQN01000305.1 GCA_009924965.1 Verrucomicrobiota bacterium | reverse complement strand
GCGAGCTTGGCGTTGAAGCCGGTGATGTTCTTCACGCCGCACTTGGCGAAGATCTTGTAGCGGCGCTGCATCTCCGCGATGAGCCACTTGAGGGCCGAGGGGACGCGCTTGGGGTCGGTCTCGACGGGGATGAGGAGGTGCGGGAGCTGGTTGAAGATCTGCAGCTCGACGACCTTCGGGTCGACCATGATGAAACGGAGGTCCTGCGGCGTGCAGCGGTACAAGAGCGAGACGATGATCGCGTTGATGCAGACGGATTTGCCCTGGCCGGTCGCGCCGGCGATGAGCGCGTGCGGCATCTTGGCAAGGTCCTGGATGACGGGCTTGTTCGTGACACTATCCACGCCGAGGACGACGGGGAGCTCCATCGCGGTCTCAGCCCAGGCCTTGGATTCGATGATCTCGCGCAGGAGGACGTCCTTACGGTTGCGGTTGGGGATCTCGATGCCGACGGTGCCCTTGCCGGGCACGGGGGCCAGGATGCGCACGGCTTCGGCCTCCAGGTTCATCGCGATGTTGTTCGAGAGGTTGGCGATCTTTTCGACGCGCACGCCCGGCGCAGGCTTGATCTCGTAACGGGTGATGGACGGGCCCTGCTGGATGCCGACGTCGACGCCGTTGGTGGGGTCGACGGGGATGCACTCGACCTTGAACTGCTTGAGGGTCTCGATGAGGTCCTGGGCGCGCTTGCGGAAATCCTCCGCCGGGGCGCTGTTGCCGCCCTTAGGCTCATTCAAGAGGTTGATCGACGGGAAGAGGTATTCGCCGCGCTTCTTGAGCTGCTGTGAGGCCTTGGCGCGCTCGATCTCCTCGGGCTTGACGATGAGGACCTTGCCGGAGCCCGCGGGCTCCAGAGACTTGGGGGTAGCCCGTGGCTTCGAAGACTTCGGCGTTCCCGCGGCCTCCTCGGCTTCCTCTTCTTCGTCCTCCTCGGCTTCGTCTGCCGGTTCCTCTTCCTTCAAGGGGGTGATGGTGACGTTCTCGGGCTTGACGGTGGCTGGGCCCTTCACGGCCGGCTCTTCGCGGGGAGCGGGCTCGATGTCCGCGTCATCGTCGATGGGCAGGTCTTCGGTCTTCACCATCGGCTTGGCCGCGGCGGAAGGCATCGCGGTCACTTCGATCCCAGCGATTTCCTGCTGCTTGCGGCGGAGTTCCGCGGCTTCCTGCTGCTTGCGCTGACGCTCAAGGGCCTCGCGGGCCGCGGCCGCCTTCCGTTCGGCGTTCCACGCGCCCACGCCGTCACGCATCTCGGAGATCCATGCGGACAAGGTGGCCTTCGGGTCGACGACCATGGCGCCGAGGAGGCAGAAGCCATACGGGAAGGCGAGCAGCCAAGTGCCGTATTCGCCGAGGGTCGGCTGGCAGAGCTTCAGGTAGATGAAGCCGCCGAGCACGCCGCCCGGGCCCTTGGGGTCGAAGGGGCCGGAAGCATCGGCTCCGAGCCACAGCGTCAGCATCGGCGAACCGAAAAGCACGCAGGCGGACATCAGCGCGACCTTCGTCGGCCACAACGTGTGCGCGCGGTTGTTCAGCGCGAACCAGGCCGAGGCGAACAGGAACACCGGTACGAAGAAGGCCCCGTAGCCGAAGAGATGGAAGAGCGCGAAGGCCGCCGTGGCGCCGACCGAGCCGCACGGGCTGTCCGTCGGCGACGAGACCGTGTCCTGCGTGAACGTGCCGGGCAGCAGGTTGTGGTCGGTGACGGAGTGGAAGCCCAGCGCGATGACGAAGAAGGTCGCGATGAGGCCGAGGACGACGGCGAGGATGGGGCGACTTTCGCTGGCGGGCGTGGCCAGCGCGGCGGTGCGCTTACGGGCAGGGGCGGGCATGAAAGGATTAGTCGCCGAAGAGGTTGCCCTGCGACGTGGTGTCGGCGCGTCATCGGAGGGGGCGATACGCGTCGATCGTCGTGGTCGTGGAAGACGACGCTGCCGGAGGTGGGGGCGTCGAGGCCGC
>RFQN01000304.1 GCA_009924965.1 Verrucomicrobiota bacterium | reverse complement strand
CAGCGGCCTTCGCGACGAGCTGACCCTGATGCTGTTCTCCGGCATCGGCTTCGAGCAGGCGATCTCGCGCGACGACCTGTTCGACCTGGTGACGCGCCAGCGCACGCTCGATTTCCAGCCGGCCACCCGCTACCGCTACTCGAACTCCAACTTCATGCTGGCGTCGGTGATCGTCGAGCGGGCGTCGGGAGAGGATTTCCGCTCCTTTCTCAAGCGGCGCATCTTCAAGCCGCTCGGGATGAACTCGACCCGGCTCTGCGACGACAACAGCGAGCTGATCCCCGGCATCGCCCGGCCCGGTGACCCCGGTGCCGGCAGGGAGACCGTCGATCTTCTCTTCTTCCCCACCGGTGGTGGCAAGACCGAGGCCTACCTCGGGCTCGCGGCCTTCACCATCGTCCTCCGGCGGCTGCGGAACCCGGCTGACGGGGGCCGGTGCGGCGCTGGCGTTGCCGCTGATGGAAGCGATGGTGCCCAAGGCGCGGGCCGAACAGAAGCTGGCGAAGCCGCCCCTGCGCACGGCGTTCTTCTTCATGCCCAACGGCGTGCACGAGAAGCGCTGGCGCCCCGAGGGCAACGCGGAGCACTTCGAGCTCTCGCCTTCCCTCCAGCCGTTCAAGAACGTCAAAGATAAGATCATCCTGCTGGAGAACCTGACCAACCAGCGCACGGCGGGCCGCAATGGCCACTGGCCCAAGGTGCCGGCTTGGCTCCACGGCGGCTTCGTGAAGCGCAACGCCGGCAGCGACATCGACGTGGGCGGCGTCTCCGCCGACCAGGTCATGGCCGCCGAAGTCGGCAACCAGACGCCCCTGCCGAGCTTCGAGCTCGGGCTCGAGCCCACGCGCTCCGGCGTCGACAACGCCGGCGGTGGCTTCGCGATGCTCTACGGCTCGCACCTCTCGTGGCGCGACCCGCACACCCCGGTGCCCAAGGAGATCGTCCCGCAGCTCGCCTTCGACCGCCTCTTCCGCACCGCCAGCGCCGGCCCGGTCGTGTCCGGCTTCAACCCGAACCAGGCCGCCGTCACCAACGCCCTCCAGCGCGACGACCTCAGCGTGCTCGACGCGGTCAGCGAGGACGCCTGGCTCATCAAGGGCAAGATCAGCTCAGCCGACCGCGTGAAGCTCGACGAATACATGGAATCGGTCCGCGCCGTCGAGAAGCGCCTCGAGAACACCCTCAAGCCCCAGAAGCGCTGGATCAACGCCGGCCGCTTCGACCTCCCTCGCCCCGGCCCGGGCATCCCCAAGGACCACCGCGAACACGTCCGCCAGATGCTCGACATCCTCGCGCTCGCGTTCTGGTCCGACTCCACCCGCATCAGCACGTTCATGATCGGCGACGCGCAGTCGGGGAAGCGCTTCGACTTCCTCGATGGCGTGAAGAACTACTGGCACGGCCTCTCGCACCACGAGAACAACGCCGACACGCTCGTCCAATACGGCAAGATCGTGGACTGGAACATCGCCCAGTTCGCCTACCTCTGCGAGAAGCTGCAGTCGCTCAAGGAAGGTGAGAGCAACGTCCTCGAGAACAGCCAACTCCTCTTCGGGTGCTCTATCCGCGACGGCAACAAGCACGACATCGACGACCTCCCCCTGCTCCTCGCGGGCGGCGGCGCGGGCACGATCCGGTCGGGCCGCCGGATCATCTCCCCGAAGAAGACCCCGATGTGCAACCTGCACCTCGCCCTGCTCCAGCGCATGGGCGTGTCGAAGACGCAGTTCGGCGACAGCACCGGTGTCCTGCAGCTGGCCTGATTTCATGAAGCGACTTGTGACGCTCCTCGCCTGCTTGAGCGCGCTCGCGCTCACGGCCGTGGAGCCCATCCCCGCCTTCGCCGACGGCACCCGCGTGCTCTTCCAGGGCGACTCCATCACGGACGGCAACCGCGGGCGCTCGGCCGACCCAAACCACATCCTCGGCCATGGCTACGCGTTCATCATCGCGGCCCGCCACGGGGCAGGCTTCCCCGAGCGCAAGCTCGACTTCTTCAACCGCGGCGTG
>RFQN01000303.1 GCA_009924965.1 Verrucomicrobiota bacterium | reverse complement strand
CCGGCCAGTCCGACGATTGGGCCCAAGCGTCCAAGGCCGACGTCGCCAAGCTCCTTAAGCCGGGCCGCAACACCATCGCCGTGCTCGCCCGCAATGACGGCGGCATCGCCGCACTGGTCGTGCGCCTGGAGTCCGGCAAGGACATCCTGGCGGAATCCAATGCCACCTGGCGCGTGACCAACACGAAGCCCGACGCCAAGTGGCAGACGGCCGAGTTCGACGACGCCAAGTGGGAAAAGGCCACGACCGTGAAGCCGCTCGGCGAAGCGCCTTGGGGCAATGTCTTCGGCAACGGCGCAGGCAAGACCGCCGGCAACGCCAAGAAGGGCAACGGCTCCGCGGGGTCCGTCGCCGCGCCGGAGTCGCTCATCCTCCAGCCTGGCTTCAAGGCCGAGCTCATCCACACGGTCCCGAAGCCCGAACAAGGCTCCTGGGTCTCACTCGCCCTGTCTCCGACAGGTGACCTCGTCGCAGGCGACCAAGGCGGCGTGCTCTGGCATGTGTCGCTCAAGGACCCCGCCAAGCCGGTGATCACCAAGATCGACACGAAGGCCATCGGTTGCCACGGGCTGCTCTTCGCCCACGGCGCCCTCTACGCCTGCACGAGCGAAAAGGGCAAGGGCGACATCTGGCGCCTGCGCGACGTCAAGGGCGATGGTTCCTACGCCGAGCAGACGATGATCCGCTCGCTGAAAGGGTCCGGCGAACACGGCCCGCACCAACTGGTGCTGGACCGCGATGGTTCCATCCTCGTGGTCGGCGGCAACCACACGAAGCTGCCGGACGACGAAAAAGCCGGCGCGCCGACCAAGCGCTACGACGAGGACGACTTGCTCAAGAAGTTTGAAGACGCCAACGGCCACGCCGCCGGCATCAAGGCGGTCGGGGGCTGGATCGCCCGCATGGACAAGGATGGCAAGGATTGGGTCCGCGTGACGACGTGCTTCCGCAATCCTTACGATTGCTCGGTGGCGCCGGACGGCGACATCTTCACCTACGATTCCGACATGGAATGGGACATGGGCGCCCCCTGGTACCGCCCGACGCGCATCTACCTGTGCACGCCGGGTGGCGAACTGGGCTGGCGCTCAGGCGCCAGCAACAACACGCTCCCCACGCTCGACATGCAGCCAGCCTTGGTGGACATCGGTCCAGGCTCCCCGACGGGTACGACGATGGGCACGGGCGCCAAGTTCCCCGCGGCCTACCAACGCGCGTTCTTCGCCTGTGATTGGACCTTCGCGACGCTCTACGCCATCCACCTGACCCCGGAAGGCGGCGGTTGGAAGGCCCGCAAGGAAGTCTTCGCCGCAGGCCGTCCGTTCTCGGTGACCGACGCCGTCATCCGCCCGCAGGACGGCCATATGTACGTGACCATCGGCGGCCGCGGCGGCCAGTCCGCGCTCTACCGCATCTCCTACCAAGGCACGGAATCCACCGCCCCGGCAGCTTGGTTCCCGGCCACGCCTGAACAGAAGCTCCGCCGTGAGCTCGAAGCCCTCCGCGAGGCCGCGCCTTCCGCCGCAGCCCTCGCCAAGGCTTGGCCGCACATGGGCCACCCCGACCGCTGGGTCCGCTACGCCGCCCGCATCGCCGTCGAACATCAGCCGGTCGCCGCTTGGCGCGGCCAAGTGAAGCCCGACGCCAACGCCGACCTCGCGCTCAACGCCGCCGTGGCCCTCGCCCGTTGCGGCAACAAGGACGACCTCCCTGCCATCGTCGCCGCGGCGGATGCCGCGGCCAAGTCGAAGGATCTCCGCGTGCAGCAGGACCGTCAGCGCGTCTTCCAGGTCGCGTTCTCGCGCCATGGTCGCCCCGATGACGCCACCGCAAGCCGCCTCGGCAAGGAAGCCGCCAGCCGCCTGCCTTCCGGCGACAACGCCCACGACCGCCAACTCGCCCAGCTCGCCATCTTCCTCGGGGAACCGACCGCCCCGGCCCGCGTGCTGCACACGATGAAGGTCGCGCAGCCCGGGCCCGCCGTCGTGGCCGACCCCGAAATCCTCGCCCG
>RFQN01000302.1 GCA_009924965.1 Verrucomicrobiota bacterium | reverse complement strand
CGTTAGGGATGCGGCGCGCCTCGAGGAACTGCGCGGCGTCCAGCTGGCGGTTCAGCAGGTTCGTCTCGTAGCGGTTGAGCGGCTCATAGAGCAGCGGGACGCCGTATTGCTGGGCGTGCGCGCCGAGGTCGGCCAGCGCTTCGGCCAACCAAGCCAGGGCCTGGTCGCGGGTGACCTCGCCCTCGGCCTTGCCTTGCATGGAGCCGATGATGGCCGGGGCCTGGAACTCGCCGCCCAAGTCGATGATGGCGCGGATGAATTCGCGAGCCTGGCTCCGGATGGCCGGGTCGGCATGCGTCAGGTGCCACTTGTGCACGAGCCAACCACCGCCGGTGCCGAAGGCAGCGGCGACGAGGCCGTGCTTCTGCAGCAGCGCGCGGAGGGCCGGACGGTCGATCGCCGCGGCGGAGGGGGCAAAGACCTCGAGGGCGTCGAAGCCGTGCTTGGCCGCTGACGCCGCCGCGGACTCCAAGCCGTCCCAATAGACGAAGGGTCCACCCTTGGCTTGGGCGACGAGCGAAACCGTGACCGCAGATTTAATCACAAGGGAACTCTGCCCCGACCAAGCAGGTGGGGCAAGTTCCGCTTAAATGACTTTTAACGAAAACCGAACTTACTCGGTCATCCCCTGCGAGGAGCGGCCCTTCACCAGGCGCTGCACCAAGGCGAAACGGAGGATCTGCTCCATCTTCGCGACTTCGACCGGGTCGACGTCCTTCTGGCCGCGGGCGGCCTCGACGGCTTCGCGAGCGCGGGCTTCGGCGGTCTCGACGGCCTTGAGGTCGATCTTCGCTTCGTCGATGGCGGCTTCGGTCACGACCGACACCTTGTCGGAGACGACGCGGACGAAACCTTGGTCGATGGCCAAGCGGCTGACCTTGCCACCCAACGTCACCAGGACTTCGCCAGCGGCGATGATCGCGGTGATCGGTTGGTGGCCGGGCAGGATACCGATGCTGCCCAGGGCGGTAGGCAGGGTCACGCCGTCGGCCGTGCCTTCGTAGGCGCGGCGGTCAGGGGTGACGATTTCGACCGTAAGGGGCATCGGGTCTTATTTCTTGGACTTACCGGAAGCTTCGAGGACCTCGTCGATGCCGCCCTTCATGTAGAAGTCGTTTTCGTTCACGTGGTCGAGCTCGCCGGAGAGGATCATCTCGAAGCCGCGGAGGGTGTCCTCGAGGGCGACGTACTTACCGGGCGAGCCCGTGAAGATTTCGGCCACGTGGAAGGGCTGCGAGAGGAACTTCTGGATCTTACGGGCGCGGAACACGACGAGCTTGTCCTCAGGGGAGAGTTCGTCGAGGCCGAGGATCGCGATGATGTCTTGGAGGTCCTTGTAGCGCTGCAGGATGCCCTGCACGCCGCGGGCCACGCGGAAGTGGCGTTCACCGACGACTTCTGGCGCGAGCGCGGTCGAGGTCGAGGCGAGCGGGTCGACGGCCGGGTAGATGCCGAGCTCCGCGATGCGGCGCTCGAGCACGACGGTGGAGTCGAGGTGCGCGAAGGTGTTGGCGGGAGCCGGGTCGGTCAAGTCGTCCGCCGGGACGTACACGGCCTGGAAGGACGTGATCGAACCCTTCTTGGTCGAGGTGATGCGTTCCTGGAGGTTGCCCATTTCGGAAGCGAGCGTGGGCTGGTAACCCACCGCGGAGGGGGAGCGACCGAGGAGCGCGGACACTTCGGAACCGGCCTGCGAGAAACGGAAGACGTTGTCGACGAAGAGGAGCACGTCGCGGTTCTGCTCGTCGCGGAAGAATTCGGCCATCGCGAGGGCGGAGAGGGCGACGCGCATACGGGCGCCCGGCGGCTCGTTCATCTGGCCGTACACGAGGGCGACCTTGGACTTCGAGAGGTCCTTCTGGTCGATGACGCCCGCTTCGGACATTTCGTGGTAGAGGTCATTGCCTTCACGGGAGCGCTCGCCGACGCCGGCGAAGACGGAGAAACCGCCCTGCTTCATCGCGATGTTGTTGATGAGCTCCATGATGACGACGGTCTTGCCGACGCCGGCGCCGCCGAA
>RFQN01000301.1 GCA_009924965.1 Verrucomicrobiota bacterium | reverse complement strand
GTCGCCGTGGTACTCGCGGATCTGGTCCTGGGAGAGGAAGCAGACATAGGCCTTGCCGAGCTTGATCAGCTGGATGGCGTCCGCATGCATGCGGTCGAAGTAATTCGACGCCTGGTAGTAGTGCTCGCCCCACTCGAAGCCGAGCCAGCGTACGTCTTCCTGGATGGAATCGACGTACTCGACCTCTTCCTTGGTCGGGTTGGTGTCATCCATGCGCAGGTGGCAGCGGCCCTGGTACTCCAGCGCGAGGCCGAAGTTGAGGCAGATGGACTTCGCGTGGCCGACGTGGAGGTAGCCGTTGGGCTCCGGCGGAAAACGCGTGATGACCTTGGCGTGCTTCCCGGCCGCGAGGTCGGTGTCGATGATCTGCTGGATGAAGTGGCGGTGCGCTTCGGTGGACATGGGCGGAAGGGGGATTAGGCGGCGTAGGCCTGGAGACGGGCGAGGGTGACGTCGCGGCCGAGGACGCGGAGGACGCCGAGGAGGTGGGCGCCTCCGCCCTGCCCGGAGATCGCGAAGCGCGCGGGCGCGAAGTAGTCGGTGGGCTTGCGGTTGTTCGCGGCGCCGACGGCGGCGAAGGCGGCCTCGAGCGCGGGCTCGGTCCACTCGCTGGCCTGCAGGGCGGGCAACAGCTCGCGGACGCGGGCCACGGGATCGCCGCCCTTCTTGGTCAGGTTGGCGACCGCGCCTTCGTCCTTCTTGAAGTCGGCGGTGAAGAAGAAGCCCATGAACTCAGGCAGGTGCTCGAGCGAGACGACCTTCTCCTGCACGATGCCGAAGACCTCGGCGAGGCGGGCATCGGACACCGAGGCGTCGATGACCTTGGTCTCGAGCAGGATCGGGCGGGCCAGCGCCGCGAACTCGGCGGCCGGCAGGCCGCGCAGGGTCTGCGCGTTGACGTGCGACATCTTGCGCTCGTCGAAGCGGGCGTTGGACTGGTGCACCGCGGAGATCTCGAACTGGCGGACGATCTCGTCGATGGGCAGGACCTCCTTGCCGTCGGCCGGCGTCCAGCCGAGGAGGCAGAGGTAGTTGCGCACGGCGGCCGGCAGGTAGCGGCGCTGCTGGTATTCCTCGATGAGGGCGCCGCGGTCGCGCTTGGACATCTTGCCAGGGCCGTCGGTCTTGAGGATGAGCGGGATGTGGGCGTACTTCGGCGGCTCGACGCCGAAGGCCTTGAAGAGCTCGAGGTGCTTCGAGGTGTTGGAGAGGTGGTCCTCGCCGCGGATCACGTGGGTGATCTGCATCTCGATGTCGTCGACCACGTTCACGAAGTGGAAGACCGGCTCGCCGTTGGAACGGAAGATGACGAAGTCGCGGTCCTCGGCGCGCTCGACACGGCCGCGGACGAGGTCGTCGAGCACCATCGGGGCGGCGTCGACCTTCTCGATCTCCTTCTTGAGGTGGTCGTCGAAGACCGTGGAGCGGGCGCCCTCGAGGCGGAGCCACCAGGCGCCGTCCTTTTCATAGGCGCGGCCCTTGGCGGCGAGCTCCTTGAGCTTCGTCTGGTAGAGCTCGGTGCGCTGCGACTGGAAATACGGGCCATAGGCGCCACCGACCTCGGGGCCTTCGTCCCAATCCATTCCCAGCCAGCGCATGGAGTCCAAGATCACCTGCAGGAAAGCCTCGGAGTTGCGCTCCTTGTCCGTGTCCTCGATGCGCAGGATGAACTTGCCGCCCGTGTGGCGGGCATAGAGCCAGTTGAACAGGGCCGTACGGGCGCTTCCGATGTGGAAGAAACCGGTGGGACTAGGGGCGAAGCGGACGCGGACTTGGGACATGAAAAGACGTGGAAGACGGCCGGAAAGCCCGGCCGAGGCGATAAGCCAGCATTTGGAGGCAGAAACCCCTCTGGGGGAAGAGGAAAGTGGCTTCACGACGCCCTCTTCGCCCTCCGCCCGCGCGAAAACACCCGCCCCGAGCCTTCGGCCTCAGGCACCAGCCCAATCTCCAACCTTGACGCACCCCCTGCCCCGCCTTTGATACGCCCCTCAGCTGGTCAACAAGGAGAGGTGGCAGAGTGGTCGATTGC
>RFQN01000031.1 GCA_009924965.1 Verrucomicrobiota bacterium | reverse complement strand
TTGGCCTTGATCTCTTCCCGGGTCCGGCGGACCTCCCGCAGGGGGAGCTCAAACCAGCCCTCTTCGGCGGGCTTGCCGTCGGCTTCAGCCCACATGCCATCGTAATTAAAGGAGATTTTGTTCCAGGGGACGCTGATCATGTGCTTTCCGCGGCTCATCTGGATGGTGTTCCCAGCCCCCAGGAGGCGGCTGATTCCTAGGGCGCTCACGAGCTCTTGGAGCGCAAAGATGGCCATGGCCTTGGCCCGAACCCCGTGCATGGCCTTGGCGGAGGCC
Source organism: Verrucomicrobiota bacterium (assembly GCA_009924965.1). Classification (GTDB taxonomy): domain Bacteria; phylum Verrucomicrobiota; class Verrucomicrobiia; order Opitutales; family UBA953; genus UBA953. The sequence goes on along the minus strand of RFQN01000031.1, from coordinate 11,383 downwards.
TTGATGGTCTCCTCGTTGGCCCCGCTCCCGCCCTGGATGGCACCTGCATAAGCCACCCAGCGGCCGTCGATTTCTTCGACCGAGAAGGCGATCGAGCAGAGTTCTCCTCCGATTTTGTCGCAATGCACGCGGACGGCCCATTCGCCTTCCCGACGGAAGCGATGGTCTTTGCCTAAGGTGAAGCGAATCAGGCCGGTTTCCTCGCCGAGAGGGACCTCCGCAAAGGTGACTTCTTTCTCCTGCAGGAGCGCCTGCTGGAGCGGTCCGGGATGAGCCAAGGCAAAACGGTACGTGTCTTGGAGGACTTTGAGCACCTTGGGGCCCTGCCAAGCCGCCGAGACGTAGCCGCGCAGGGTGCGATGCCAGAGGCGTTCGTTGGCCAAGGCGAACGGTAGGTAGTCGGGCTGGAGCAGGAAGCCGACCCAAGCGGAGAACTCGCGATGTCCCCAGAACGCGCTGAATGAACGTCCCAAGCACTTCGTCGTCACCGAGCGCCAACCCCAGCCGACATAGGCCTGCGTGGTCAGCGACCAGGCGCAACGCAACGAGCCGAGGCGAGAAGTGGGGGCTTGCGGAGGGACGAAGGAGGACATGGCGCAACGGGTTCGCTGCGCCGCCACGTTGGACGGGTTCCGTGGGCGGTGCGATTAAAGAATGCAGCCGCCCCTACTTCGCTTCAACGTGGACGGTCACGCGCATCTCGCGGTCGCCCGTCCCCCAATAGCTGCCGCGGATCGGCGTGGCGTCCCGGTAGTCGCGTCCGACGGCGGAAGCGACATACGCCTCGTTGACGGGGCGCTTGTTCGTTGGGTCGAGCCCATACCAGCCATAGCCGGGAATCCAGACCTCGCACCACGCATGAGACGCATGGCTGCCGAGTACTTCCCCGCGTTTGGGGTCGTAGACATAGCCGCAGATGTAGCGGGCCGGGATGCCCAGGGCCCGGCAGAGGGCCAGCAAGAGGTGGGCGAAATCTTGGCAGACCCCCTGAGGCTTCGCGAAGAATTCCTCCGTGGTGGTGCTGACGGTCGTGACGCCGGGCACGTAGCTACAGGTCTCGTGGACGAACTGCATGAGGCTTTGGACGACAGGTACGACTTCCTTGCGGTCGGCCTTCACGTCGATGGCGGTGCGCCAAATCTGCGGGGTAATCTGCACCGGGCCTTCCGACTGCAGGTAGGGCTGGAAGCTCTCGGCGACCTCGGGTTTGGCCAAGGCGCTCAAGAGGGCGTCTTGCGGGAGCGCTTCGAACGGGGTCGGCGAGGTCTCCACCACGCTGGAGACGTCGATGATGAGCGATTTATGGGCCTCCTCGATCTCGAAGAAGGACACGGTGTTGCGGTAGAGGTCGTGGTAGCGCCGCATCTTGACCGCCGGCAGCACGCGCACGAGGTGGAGGATCGTCCGTTGACGTCCGTTGTCGAGGGGGGTGACGCGGAGTTCGTTGTTGTTGTTCCGGACCGGCAGGGCGTAGCGGTATTCGGTGCGGTGCAGGATGCGCAGCTTCATGTGCCGGTCGGTTATTGCTGTTGCTGCTGCTGTTGTTGCTCCCGTTGCCAGTCCGAGAACGTATCGGGTCGACTACCGCGCGGGAAATGCCGGCTGACTTCACCCGGGAGCAGGACGTAGGTCTCGAAGATGGTCTGGCCGGCCGTATTCAGCTGTTTCTGGAGGTCGTCGATGTAGGCGTGGAGGCCGCGGGCCATGACTTCCGGCGGCCCGGCGAAGCTGAGCTTGGCCAGCAGGGCCCCGGTGATCTTCTCGCATGCGTTCGAGTAACGGCCCGTCGGGGTGCCCGAGATGTCGTGCAGGATCTCGTCCGCTCGCCGCAGGCAGTGCCTGACCGAGCGGGGGAACTCGTTGGAGAAGAGCAGGAGGTCGACCACGCGTTCGATGGTGATTTCGCCGCCGAACTGCCGGCGGTAGCAAGCGTGCGCGCTGCAGGCCCGGAGGATGGCGCCCCACTGCAAGGGCTCCACCGCGGCGTCGGCTTCCGCGGGCGCTTGCGAGCGGATATCCAGGAAGCGGCTCGTCATGTCCGCGCGCTCTAAGAGGCGGCCGAGCTGGAGGAAGTTCCAGCCCTCGTCACGCGTGAGCGTCGCCTCGGTGATGCCGTCGAAGAGCATCGAGGAGGTGATGACCTTGTCGTAGAAGGACTGTGGGGAGCGTTCCAGCAGGTCGGCCCCCTCGCGCGAGGTGACCAGCATGTACAACGCGTTGAGCTCGGACCACATCTCGTCCGAGATCTTGTCGCGCACGGACCGCGCGTTCTCGCGGGCTTGGCAGATGCACGAAACGATCGAATCCGGGTTGCGCTGGTCGAGGGTCAGGTAACGGGCGGCGGCGCCTTGGACGGGGCGAGGGTAGAGGGTGCGGAACGACGCCTCCATGGCCGTGGCCGTCAGCACCGGCGTCCAGTATTCCTGGGCCGAGCCCCGACCGAGGGTCTCGTCGTCGAGCAGCATCTCCTCGCTGACGCGCACGAGGCGGGCGAGGTTCTCGGCGCGTTCCATCTGGCGGGACATCCAGTAAAGGTGGTCCGCCACGCGCGACAGCATCATCGTGCCTTCCATCAGTGGGCGAGCACCCATGTGTCCTTGCTGCCTCCTCCCTGCGATGAGTTGACGACGATGGAGCCCTTCTTGAGGGCCACGCGTGTGAGCCCTCCGGGCAAGACCTTGACCGAGTCCCCCCAGAGCACGAAGGGCCGGAGGTCAACGTGGCGGCCTTCGAGCTGGCCATCCACCAGCGTCGGGTGCTGCGAGAAGTTTACCACGGGTTGTGCGATGTAGTTGCGCGGGTGGGCCACCACCTTGGCGCGGAACTCCTCGATCTGCGCCTTCGTCGCCATCGGCCCGATGAGCATGCCGTAGCCGCCGCTTTCGTTGGCCGCCTTGACGACGAGCTGCGGCAGGTTCGCGAGGATGTATTTCATGTCGTCGGGGCGCCATGCGAGGTAGGTCGGCACCTGGTCGAGGATCGGTTCCTGGCAGAGGTAATACCGGATCATGTCCGGCACGTAGGCGTAGGTGACCTTGTCGTCGGCCACGCCGGTACCGATGGCGTTGGCGAGGGCCACGTTGCCCCGGCGGACGGCGTCGACGAGCCCAGGCACGCCGAGGCAGGAGTCCTTGCGGAACACCTGGGGGTCGAGGAAGTCGTCGTCGATGCGTCGGTAGATGACGTCCACCTGCCGGAGCCCGCGCGTGGTGCGCATGTAGACGAAGCCGTCGAGGGCGATGAGGTCGCGGCCTTCGACGATCTCGATGCTCATCTGGCGGGCGAGGAAGGAGTGTTCGAAATAGGCGCTGTTGTGGACCCCAGGGGTCAGCAGGACCACGTTGGGGTTGGGGTTCTCGTGTGGGGCGACGTGGCGCAGGGTCGCGAGCAGGTCGGACGGGTAGGTGTCGACCGCGCGGACGCCGCCGCCGAAGAGGTGCGGGAAGACCCGCTTCATCGCGGTGCGGTTCTCGAGCACGTAGGAGACGCCCGAGGGGCAGCGGCCGTTGTCCTCGAGCACGAGGTAGCGGCCATCGCGGTCGCGGATCAGGTCCGTCCCGCAGACGTGGATGTAGGCGTCCTTCGGCACGGACACGCCCACGAACTCGGGACGGTAATGGGCGGCGCCGTGGATGACTTCGGTCGGAATGATGCCGTCCTTTATGATGCGCTGTTCGTGGTAGACGTCGTAGAGGAACAGGTTCAGCGCGGTGATGCGCTGGATGAGGCCGGCTTCGATGTGTTCCCACTCATGCGCGGGGACCACGCGCGGGAAGGGGTCGAAGGGGAAGACGCGCTCGGTGCCGCGGTCGTCGCCGTAGACGGTGAAGGTGATGCCCTGTTTGAGGAAGAGGAGCTCGAGGCTGCGGATCTTCTGCGACAGTTCTTCGGGGCTGAGGCCGGCCAAGCGGTCGGCGACGCCCTGGTAGTAAGGGCGAATCTTGCCCTTCTCGTCGACGAGCTCATCAAAGAGCGCGGCAGCCTTGTAGTCGTTCAGCAGCATGCCCAATGTTCAGCAAGTCTCCTGCCAGACTGGCGTCGGGCTGAGGGTGCCTAAAAATAAGCGTCCCCCCGCCGACACTAGGGCAGGCCAGCCTAATCCTCGCCACCTCTCCTTAGAGCCCTTCGCGGTCGAGGCGGCGGCGGTCGGGCACTTGGGCGCCCTTGGAACGGAAGAACTCGCGGAGCACCTCGGCCCGGGCGTCGGCCATCCGGTTCTTGCGGACGTCCTCGGGGGTCAGGAGCTTTTGCCGCTCGGTCATCATGCGGCGCAGCTGCATCAGCGCCGACTGCTGGAGCTGGCGGACGCGCTCGCGGGTGAGCTTGAAGAGTTCGCCGACCTCTTCGAGCGTCAGCGGGCTTTCCCCGTTCAGGCCGAAGCGCAAGGTGATGACCTCCGCTTCGCGGGGCTCCAGGTGCGCAAGCATCTCGGCGATCTCCGTCAGGTCCGACTTGCCGCGGAGGTTCTCGAACGGCGAGCGGGCGGACTCGTCCTTCACCAGGTCGCCGAGCGTGGCGTCGCCGTCTTCGCCTACCGGCTGGTCCAGGGAGGCGGCGCGGTTGGCGACCGACTTCATGTGCACCACCTTCGACAAGGGGATGTCCATGGCCTGCGCGATCTCGTCGTTGGTCGGCTCGCGTTCGAGTTCCTTGGCGAGCTGATTGGACACGCGGCGCATCTGGGCGATGCGGTCCACCATGTGCACGGGCAGGCGGATGGTCTTCCCGTTCGAGGCCAAGGCGCGCTTGATGGCCTGCTTGATCCACCACGCGGCGTAGGTGCTGAGCTTGCCGCCTTTGTCCGGGTCGAAGCGTTCGACGGCCTTGATGAGGCCGAAGTTGCCTTCGCTGATGAGGTCCATCAACGGCAGGCCGAAATTGTCGTAGTCTTTGGCGATGCGCACGACGAGGCGGAGGTTCGCCTGGATCATGTGCTGGCGCGCGGCTTCGTCGCCCTTGAGGACGCGCCGGGCCAAGGCGGTCTCCTGCTCCAGCGTCAGCAAGGGCGTCTTGCCGATCTGGTCGAGGTAGCTGCGGATCGGCGAACGCTCGTCGGGCGAGAGCTTCTCCCAGGATTCACCGGGCTCCGTCGGGTCCGCGTCGACGGGCGGGGCCGGTGGCGGCGTCGCCACGACGGGCAACGGCTTGGGCTCCTTGTCCTTCTTCGTGGGCTTGGCCTTGGGCACGGAAGTCAGGACTTCAGACCGGCGGCGAGCCCGAGGGCTCGGAGCACGCCTTTGGACTTGTTGACCGTCTCTTCGTATTCCGCCGTGGGGACCGAATCCGCCACGACGCCGGCGCCGGCCTGCATGCTGGCGACGCCGTTGCGCAAGGAGGCCGTGCGGATGACGATGCAGGAGTCGTGGCCGCCATCGAAGCCGAAGTAGCCGACGGCCCCGCCGTAGACGCCGCGGCGTTCGCCTTCGAGTTCGGAGATGATCTGCATCGCGCGTACCTTCGGGGCGCCCGAGAGCGTGCCGGCCGGGAAGGTCGCGCGGAAGAGGTCGAAGGCGTCGTGCTTAGGCGAGAGGTCGCCTTCGACCTGCGAGACGATGTGCATCACGTGCGAGTAGCGCTCGATGATGGCGTAGGCCGGGACGGTCACGGTGCCCGGGACGCAGACGCGGCCGAGGTCATTGCGGGCCAGGTCGACCAGCATCAGGTGCTCGGCGCGTTCCTTCGGGTCAGCCAAGAGGTCGGCTTCCAGGCGGCGGTCGGCGGCTTCATCGAGGCCGCGCGGGCGGGTGCCGGCGATGGGCCGGATCTCGCAGCGTCGGCCGGTCAGGCGGACATTCACTTCGGGCGAAGCGCCCACGACGTCGAAGCCCAGGCCCGTCTCAATGACGAACATGTACGGCGACGGGTTGACGTGGCGGAGGACGCGGTAGAGGTCGAGCGGCTCGCCCTTGAACGGCACGTCCGTGCGGCGCGAGAGCACGACCTGCACGCAATCGCCGGCGCGGACGTACTCTTGGGTGCGGTGGACGGCGGCTTCGAAGGCGGGCTGGCTGACGTTGGACTGGCCAACGGCGAAACCGGCGTCGGCCGGGAGCTCGGCGGCTTGGGCGGCTCGCGGGCCGGTGACGATGGCCTTGAGCGCTTCGAGGTCTCGCTTGGCGGCGAGCCAGATGGCGTCGGCTTGGTCAGGCGAGGTGATCCGCGTGTTGACGATCAGGCGCAGCGTCTGGCGGGCGTTGTCGAAGGCGACGACCCGGTCGACGAGCATGAAATGGGTCAGCGGTGTGCCGGCGGGGTCCTTGGCAGGACGCGGGACCGTGGGCTCGGTGCGGTGGACGTACTCGTAGCCGACCATGCCGACCATGCCGCCGACAAACGGAGGCAGGCCAGGGACTTGGGCGACCCGGAGGCCGGCGACTTCCTTTTTGACGAGCTCCAGGGGGTCCTTCGGGGTGGGGAAGGATTCCTTGCGGCCGTCGCGGTAGACCTTCTCGGTCTTGTCTTCCCACGAGGTGAGGGTGAGGGCCGGGTTGGCGCCGCAGAAGCTGTAGCGTCCGATGTGTTCGCCGCCGGTGACGGATTCGAAGAGGAAACTGGCCCCTTGGCTGCGCAGGCGCGCGTAGACCGAGACGGGCGTCTCCAGGTCGGCCATCAGGTCGAGGCAGACGGGCACGATGTCGCTGTTGCGGGCGAACTCGCGGAAGGCGGCTTGGTCGGGGACTAGGCTCACGGTTTGAATCTAGACGGATTCTCCGCTGGGAGGAAACCTAATAACCAACCCGGCGGGCGAATCTCCGTCTCAAGGGGCGACTAGCCCTTTGCGTTGGCCTGCCAACGCCCCCAGAGGGACAGCGGGAGCAGGCGTCCGTTGCCTTCCTGCTTCAGGGCCAATTCGCCGATGTCGATCCGGCCGCCCAGCCCGCTCGTGCATTCTTCGAGCAGGTTGTGGCAAAGGATGGAGGATGCGTCGATGGTGTAGACCGTGAGGATCATGAACTGCGCCTGCGGCGAAAGCAGTTCACGGCAGGAGCGCAAGAGCGGGGCCAAGTCCTGTTCGACCTTCCAGAACTCGCCGGTGGGGCCACGGCCGAAGGCGGGGGGATCCATGAGCACGGCCTCGTACTGATTGCCGCGTTTGATCTCGCGCTTCACGAAAGTCGGGGCGTCTTCGATGATCCAGCGGATGGGCTCGGCGGCCATGCCGGAGGCCTCCTGGTTGCGGCGGCCCCAAGCGACCGCGGGCTTGGAGGCGTCGACGTGCGTGACGTGCCAGCCGGCCTGCGCGGCGACGAGCGAAGCGGCGCCGGTGTAGCCGAAAAGGTTGAGCAGGCGAGGGCGGTTGGCGCCGTTCGCCTTCTGTTCGGACAGCCATTTCCAGTGGGGGGACTGCTCGGCGAAGACGCCGAACTGCTTGGAATTGTCCATGAAGCGCAGCTGCAGCTTGAGCTTGCCGAGCTTGGTCTCCCAGTCGCGGGGGCAATTGCCGTTGAGCTTCCAGCGGCCTTCGCGGCCGCCTTCTTCATGGACGGCCACGGCCTTGGCCCATTCGGCGCGCGGGAGGCTTTGGCGCCACCAAGCCTTGGGCTCGCTGCGCACCATGCGGACGCCGCCGATTTCCTCGAGCTTGAGGCCGTCGCCGGAGTCCAGAAGGCGGTGGCCTTCCCAATCGCTGACTAGAACTTGGATGTTCACCTCGGCAATGTGAGCCTTGTTTCGCTCGGAGTGAAGCCCGCTTTTGCTCGCCAAGGATTTCTCCGCCCGCATCAAGGACGCCATGAACCGACTGCTCGCCAGCGCGCGCTGGGAGACCGAGGCCTCGGGCCTGGTCGCCTTGGCCTGCGATTGGCCGGCGGAGACGCTCCCACCGCTGCAATTGAACGAGCCGGCCGTGCTGGTGAGCTTGGAACGGGCGGAGGCCCAGGCTTGGGCCACGCGTTCGGGTTGTTGGATCGAAGGCGATCGGGTGCACTTCTTCCTCTGGAAGCCGCTCTGTCCTGAAGCGACCGACGACAGCCTGCGGGTCCTCGGGCCCTTCAACGACTGGGGACGGGTCGCGGACATGGCCCCGTGGACCCTGCACGCGGTCTGCCTGCTGGGTGCCGAGGGCTTCGAGCTCAGCGCGCCGTTGGCGCAGGTTCTAGGGGAAGCAGACGCGGTGCCGTTCAAGTTCATCCGCACCGATGGCCGTTGGCTGGAGCCGCCGCATGATGCGGACAACGTCCAGCGCGATGACCACGGCAACCGCAACCTCACTGTCGAGCGGGCCCGCACGAACCGCCATGTCTTTCGTTTCACCGCGACCGGCGCGGCGCCGGAGCAGCATCCCGTGCGCGTGCTCTTTGAGCACGATGACTTGGTCGAATTCTGCGAAGTGCTGGCCTCGGATCCGCTCGACGTGCTCGAGCCGCCCGGCCCCTTCGGCGCCACCGTCTCCGCGGAGGGCACGACCTTCCGTGTCTTCGCGCCGCGCGCCCGCACGGTCAGCGTCGGCTATGCGCGCCGCGGGGCGGCTGGGGCTGCGACGGCACCTCTACCTGGCTGCTTGGAGTTGAAGCCGGCGGGGCAGGGTGCGTGGGAGGGCTTCGTCGCGGAAGACCTGACCGATGCGATTTACCTTTGGGACATCGATGGCCGCCGGACTTTCGACCCTTGGGCCAAACGGCTGAGCTTCGACGCGGGCGTGGTCTGCGGCCCCGCCGAACTGGCCGATTTCCAAGACGGTTTCGTCACGCCCGCGGTCGAAGACCTCGTCATCGTCGAGGCGCACGTGCGCGATCTTCTCGGCCTGACCACGACCCAAGGCATCCCGGGCTTCCACGATTTGGCCGCGTGGATCCGCCGCGATGGTGCTTACCTGCGCTCGCTGGGTGTGAACGCGTTGGAGCTCTTGCCCTGCACGGATTACGAGCGCGGCGGCCCCGAGGAATACCATTGGGGCTACATGCCCATCACGGTCTTCGCGCCGGCGATGCCGTATGCCTGGGACGATGCCGCGACGGTCAACTCAACCGAGGCTTTCCGTGACCTGGTGCGGGCCTGCCATGATGCGGGCCTGGCGGTGATCATGGACCTTGTGCTGAACCATTTCGGCGCTCCGAACGCGCTGCAGGCGATCGACCCGAGTTATTATTACCGCGTCGATTCCAAGGGCGAACTCTCGAACTGGAGCGGCTGCGGCAACGATGTCCGCGCCGAGGCCCCGCTGTTTCGCCGGCTCGTCCTCGCCTCGCTTCAGCACTGGACCACGACCTTGGGCGTGGATGGCGTCCGCCTCGACTTGGCCGAGCTATTGGGCACGCCGTTGCTGCGCGAAATCGAAGAAGACTTCCGCGCGCAGCGGCCTGAAAAGATCCTCATCGCCGAGCCGTGGAGCTTCCGTGGACACATCGCCCGCGACCTCGACCACACCACGTGGACGAGTTGGGACGATGCCTTCCGTGAGTTCTTGCCTGCCTATGTGCGAGGCCACGCGCGCGCGGCCGATTTGCTTCATCAAATGGCGGCCTGCGCCTTCCGGCCGGCGGCCCGCCTGCGTTACGCGCAGTCGCACGACGACATGGCGTGGCTGGACCGCATCACCGAACAACCCGGGGCGGACGCCCAAGACCCAACTTCGTCCGACATCCTGCGCACACGCTTGATGCACGTGATCCTGCTCTGTTCGGCGGGCATCCCCATGCTTTCGGCGGGGCAGGATTTCCTCATGACCAAGCGCGGGGTGGCCAACACCTGGCGACGGGGCGACTTGAATCGCTTGGACCCGGTCCGTCTCGAGCGTTTTCGCGATGAGCATGACTTTGTCGCTCAGTTGATCCGTTTCCGGCTCTCGCCACAAGGCATCGGCCTGCGGCCACGTCAGGCCGTGTCCCCGGGCTGGATGCAAGCCGCCCACCAGCAGGGTGGGGAGGCCTTTGTAGCCGTCCTGAACGCTGACCGGAAACTTGGCCCCGACCGCATCCTCGTGGCCTGCAACCCCCATGGCCACCCGGTAGACCTGCCTTTGCCCGTCTCCGCCGACTGGCAGCCCGTCGTCCTCTCGCCCCGTCCAGGGACCCGTCATGCGGCCGCGGCCGCCCCGCGAATCGTCGCCGGAACCCTCTCGTTGCCCGCCTTGGGCTGCGGAGTTTGGGTTGTTGAGGCTTAAACGCATTCTCCGCTTGCCAATGGCGGGTGGGTCTCCCTTTTTCATCCCTTTCCGCTCCCGCGCGAAACCCAATCTTCTCAACACACCATGGCCACCAAAGTAGCTATCAACGGATTCGGCCGCATCGGCCGTCTCGTCTTCCGCGCCCTCGTCGAACAGGGCCACCTCGGCACGACCTTTGACGTCGTCGCCGTCGGCGATATCGTCCCTGCGGACAACCTCGCCTACCTCCTGAAGTACGACTCCACGCAGGGTCGCTTCAACGGCACCGTCTCCTCCAAGAAGTCCTCCCCGGACAAGCTGGAAGACGACGTCCTCGTCGTGAACGGTAAGGAAATCCTCGTGGTTTCCGCCAAGACCCCGGCCGAACTCCCCTGGGGTAAGCTCGGCGTCCAGGTCGTCATCGAATCGACCGGCCTCTTCACCGAAGCCGCCAAGGCCAAGGGTCACCTCGATGCCGGCGCCAAGAAGGTCATCATCTCCGCCCCGGCCAAGGATGAAGACATCACCGTCGTCATCGGCGTCAACGACGACAAGTACGAGGCTTCCAAGCACCACATCATCTCGAACGCTTCCTGCACCACGAACTGCCTCGCGCCGCTCGTCCACGTGCTCCTGAAGGAAGGCTTCGGCGTCGCCGTCGTCGACCTCACCGTCAAGACCACCAAGGACACCTCCCTCGCCGAGATCAAGGCCGCCCTCAAGAAGGCGTCCGAGACCTACATGAAGGGCATCCTGGCCTACACCGACGAAGAAGTGGTCTCCTCCGACTTCATCCACGACAAGAGCTCGTCGATCTTCGACGCCGGCTCCTCGATCGAGCTGAACAAGAACTTCTTCAAGCTCATCAGCTGGTACGACAACGAGTGGGGCTACTCCAACCGCGTCGTCGAGCTCCTGGGCAAGGTCACGGCCAAGCTCTAAGCCTCGCTGAGTTTCCTTCCGCGACAGGCGGCCCATCCGGGTCGCCTGTCTTGTTTTGGGCTCTCGGCGCGGCGGGGGAGGGCGGTTACGAGGGTTTGCGAGGCCACGGGCGGTTTGTTCTTCCCACCCTTGGCCTTACGCCTTTCTGTGCTCCCTTTCACCACCATGCCTGCTCCTACCCTCCGCGAACTCGGCTCCGTCAAGGGCCAGCGTGTCCTCGTCCGTGTCGACTTCAACGTCCCCCAGGACAAGAAGACCGGCGCCATCACGAATACCCAGCGTATCGCCGCGGCCCTGCCGACGATCAAGTTCCTGCTCGAAGGCGGCGCCTCCCTGGTGCTGATGTCCCACCTCGGC
>RFQN01000004.1 GCA_009924965.1 Verrucomicrobiota bacterium | reverse complement strand
GGCTGCCGAGCCGCAGGCCGGTCTTCATCAGCGCAGGCCAGGCTGCAAGCGCCTTCTCGACGGAAAGGTTGGACTGGTCCTTGCCGTCCGGCTCGTTGAAGCCCAGCAGCTCGGCCTGTCCGGCCAACTTGGCTTTTTCGCCGAGCTTCGCGAGACCCGCCTCTTGCCCCCAATAACCCCAGACCATGGGCGTGAAGGCGACTTCCGGAGGCAAGCCCTCCGGGCGCGTACCGCCCCAATTGTAGACCCAGGAGGGCTTGAGCGCCTGCAGCTTGCCGCGCCAAGCGGCGCTCTTCTGCATCGGGAGCCCCAGGCCTTTCTTCCGCGAGACGCGTGCGACTGGTCCGGCCTGGGCGCCCAAGGCAAGCGCGACAGAGAAGGCGGAAGCGGCGGTGAGGAAATCGCGGCGGTGCATGACGGGGTGCGGAGGGACTATCGCCACTCGTGCTTCGGGTAGCGACCACGAAGTTCCTTCTTCACCAACTCGTACGAACCCTTCCAGAAGGCGTCGAGGTCGCGGGTCCGCTGCTGGGTCCGGCGGGCCGGCGATTGGATACAGACGACCATAGGCACCTTGCCCTGACAGACGCGCAGCTTGCTGCCGGGGAAATCGTAGAGTTCCTGGACGGTGGCCTCGATCTCGGCTTCGCCGTCTTCGGTGTACTCGATCTTCGCCGGGTGCTTCTTACGAGGGAGCACGATCTTCTCCGGGCAATACGACTCCAAGGCCATGGCCTGCTCATGGGTGAGCCAACCGCGGACGATCGGAAATACCGGCTTCTCCCGGATATCGCGGTAGGCAGTGGCACCGGCGCAAATCTCCTCGATGACCAGGCGGCGGCCCGCGTCGTCAAAAGGCGGGATGCCCAGTTCAGGGCAGTGCTTGGCCAAGAAGTTCACCCGGCGAATCCAAGCATCGACTTGGCCGTCCCAGCGCTCGAGCTCGAGTCGTCCGGCGCTGACTTCATCCGCCAAGATCCGGCTACCCGCATCCGAAGAGGCGTCGTCGCGCTCGACGGCGGCCAAGACGAGGTCGCGGAACCGGCGCTCGGTGCGCGTGAGGACGCGCCGCTGGGTCGCGTCGTAGCGGACGGAGACGACCTCGGAGAAGTCCGCCGGGAAGAGTTCCTGCAACCACGCCTCCTCGATGGCCGTCGCCAAGGAGAGGTAGGTGGTGACTTCGCCGCGGGTCTGGATCTCGTCGACCTCGGCGGCGACGAGCAACTTGGCGGAACGGATGGACGATTCGCGGCGTAGTTCTCCGCGGCGGCCATGGACCAAGGCGCAACGCAAGGTCCCGGCGTCGAGTCGGACGGCCAAGCGGTCGGAAAAGCCGAGCAGCAAGCAGCGCCGGATGTTGTCCGGGTTGGCCGCCTGCTCGGAGAGCCGCAGCCCCTGCCCTTGCGCCAAACGTAGGAACTGACGAGACGCTTGCTCCGCTTGGCGGGCGGCCTGCCCGTGCACGCCGATGCGGTCGCAGGCGTCGGGGTCGAACTTGAGTTCAGCGGCGCGCTGCAGCAAAGCCAGACGCGTGAAGAAGTCGGAGCCTTCCTCTGCCGCGATGGCGTCGCGCTCACGTTCGGCGCGTTCATCGACCTTGCGCAAGAGGATGTCGCGGCCTTGGGAAAGGCCCGCGATGGCCGAGACTTCCGCGACGCAATCCAGTTCGTGTGCCGCCATGAGCATGCGCGCGTAACGCGGGTGAGCCGGGAAGACGGCCATGCGTCGGCCCAGTGTCGTCAACGCGCCGCGCGCATCCAAGGCACCGAGGTCGGTCAAGACGGTGACGGCCCGTTGCAAGGACATCGCCTCCGGCTTTTCGTACCAAGGGAACTGCGCCGGGTCGCCCCAGCCCGAAGACAGGAGCAGCAGGACCGTTTCAGCTAGGTCGACGCGCTTGATCTCGGGCACTTCGCGCAAAGGACGGGCTTGGTGGTCCGTGTGCGACCAAAGGCGGATACAGCGGCCTGGACCCGTACGACCCGCACGGCCCGCACGTTGCTCGGCAGAGGCCTGCGAAACGGCCTCGACCATCAACGTGTCGATACCGCGCAAGGAATCGAAGCGAGCGATGCGGGCCAAGCCGGCGTCGACGACCGCACGCACCCCAGGAATGGTCAACGAGGTTTCGGCGACATTGGTCGCGACGATGACCTTGCGCCGCGGGCCGGGGCGGACGGCGCGGTCTTGTTCTTCCGGGGGCAGTTCACCGTAGAGCGGGAGGACGTCCACGCCGCCGGATTCGCGCAGGTTACGGACTGCGCCGATGGTGCGCATGATCTCATAGCCACCAGGCATGAAGACCAAGACGTCGCCTTCCGGCTCCTCCTGGAGGATGCGGCCGACTTGTTCAGCAGCCAGATCCCAGACCGGGCGGGTCGACGTGCGCGCCACCGGGACATACTCAACGTCGACGGGATAAGCCCGGCCATCCGCGGCTAAAGTCTCCGCGTTACCCATCCAGCGGGCGACGCCTTCCGTATCGAGCGTCGCCGACATCGCGACCAGGAGCAGGTCGGGGCGACCGGACTCCTGAAGTTGGCGGGCCAACGCCAGCGCCACGTCGGAGTGCAGGTTGCGCTCATGGAACTCGTCGAAGACCACCGCGCCGACGCCCTTGAGCTGGGGATCGGACGCCATCTGCCGCAGCAGCAAGGCTTCGGTGACGAACTTGATGCGGGTCTCGGCGGACTCGGCCCGCTCGAAGCGGATCTGGTAGCCGACCTCGCCGCCGAGCCGACAGCCGCGCTCCTGCGCGATGCGTCCCGCCAACAACCGGGCGGCGATACGGCGCGGCTGCAGCACGACGATCTGGCCTTGGACCAAGCCAAGGTCCAAGAGCATCTGCGGAATCCGGGTCGACTTACCGGAGCCCGTCGGGGCGCGCAGCACGATGCGGCGTGTACGGCCGCAAGCGGCGACCAGCGGCTCCTTTAAGGCATCAATCGGCAACGCTGAGCTCATGCGACGTCCAGAGGGATGAGACGCGCTTCCGCCTGGCCGCCACGGATGGTCACCCGCGCGACCGTCACTGGCAGGTTGAAGCGGCGGGGGCCAGCGCTACCTGGATTGACGTATAGCACCTCTCCGGCCCGTTCGATCTTCGGGACGTGCGTGTGCCCGGTGACCACGACCTGCGGCCGAAACCGTGCCACGTCCACGGGGAGATGGCCGTGGTGGATGAGGAAGCGCACCCCACCGACCTCCTGCTGATAGGTCAGCGGCAACGTCGGATCCGCATCGCAATTGCCCGCGACCGCATGGCAGGGGGCGACGCTCGCCAGATCCTCCAGGACGGCCTCACTGCAGACATCGCCCGCATGGAAGATGACCGCGCACCCGGCGAGCGCCATCAGGGCCTCCGGGCGCATCTTGCCGTGCGTGTCTGAAATCAGGCCGACCTCGATGTCCATGGCCACGATTAGAGCGGCTTGCGGAGCTTGCCGGCTGGAATGGGGCGAAGGGCCGTGAACTCGGCGCCCAGCGTGATGCGCAGCTTCTCGGCGAGCCCGGCCGGCAACGAAGCGACTGCTTCCTCGAATTCCTTATCGCCTGGAAAAGACGCCTTCCCCACTTCGGCGACGGTCACCGTCGGCAACGCCGGCAACGCGAAGTTGAACGACTCCGCCTCACGGTTCTCGGCGATGATGGTATCCTCGTCGAAGGGCAGCGGAGGCGGTCCGTCGGTGGGCTCATCGGCCAAGCTGGCGACGACTGCCGGCGCAGCTGGAGCGGCAACGGAGGGCTTACTCACGGCCGGCGCCGCCACTGGCGCAGGCATGGGCTCAGGCGCCCGCGGCGCCACGCTCTCCCCCGCTGGTGTGGCCGGCGATGGGTTTATTTTTTTTTGGCCGGGCTCCCGAGGGAGACCGGCTGCGGCAGCGGCGATGTCTTTGATGAGGCTATCGATCGACCTCGACCTACTTTGCTCGATCGCCTTCAGCAGCGTGACCTCGAAATTGGCGCGTGGCGACAGCCCTTGGCGGATGCCCTGCTCTCCGGCCTGCAGGCATTCCAAGAGACGCACCAACTGCTCGGTCGCTAAGCTGCCGCCCAGTTGGGTGCTCGTCCCGCCCGACTTCACGGAATCCAAGACCGCATGGCGGACGCGTCCTTGCAGGTCGGCCAACACGCGGAGGAGGTCGCGGCCTTCGGCATGGAAGGCGTCGCAGAGGGCCAAGACCGTCTTGCCGTCGCCGGTGGCGATGGCCTTGCCGAGGTCTTGGACCTGTTGGGCGGAAGCCAGCCCGTAGATCGACAGCACATCGGCCTCGGTGACCTTCTTGCCCGAGAAAGAAATGACCTGGTCGAGGATGGACTGCGAGTCGCGCATCCCGCCGTTGGCGAGGCGGGCGATGGCCGTAAGCGCGTCCTGGTCGGCCGTGACGCCGTCGGCCTTGACGATGCGCGTCAGCTGGGCGGCGATGACCTCTTCCGAGATCGGGTGGAACTCCAGGCGTTGGCAGCGCGACGTGATCGTCGGCAGCACCTTGTCGGCTTCGGTCGTCGCGAGGATGAACTTCACCCAGGGCGGCGGCTCTTCGAGCGTCTTCAGGAGCGCATTGAAGGCCTCCTTGGTGAGCTGGTGGACTTCATCGATGATGAAGACCTTGTAGGGACAGTTGGACGGGGCGAACTGGCACTCCTCGCGGATCTTCTGGGCGTCCTCGAGCTTACGGTTGGAGGCGGCGTCGATCTCGATGACGTCGAGGCAGCTGCCGGCTTCAATCGCGAGGCAAACCGGGTCGTCCAAGGCGAAATCGGCCTTCGGGCCACCCGAACAATTCAAGGCCTTGGCCAAGACGCGGGCCGTGGTCGTCTTGCCCGTGCCACGCGGCCCGACGAACAGGTAGGCGTGGGCCAGTTGCTTGCTCGTCAGGGCGTTCCGCAGCGTCCGCACGATGTGCTCCTGCCCGACGAGCTCGTCGAAGCGGCGGGGGCGCCAGCGGCGCGCGATGACCTGGAAAGCGGGTTCAGCCACGAGCCTGCAAGGAAACGGTGCGCGGCGAAGGTGTCAACGGGGCAAACCTCGGCCTATTCCCATTCGATGGTCGCCGGCGGCTTGGAGGAGACGTCGTAGACCACGCGGTTGATGCCCTTCACCTCGTTGATGATGCGCGTCGAGGCGCGCTGGAGGACATCGTAAGGCAGACGGGCCCAATCGGCCGTCATGGCGTCGGAGGAAGTCACGGCGCGGAGGGCGCAGACGTTGTCGTAAGTGCGACCGTCGCCCATGACGCCGACGCTGCGGACCGGGAGGAAGACCGCGAACGCCTGCCAGACCTTGGCGTACTGCCCCGAGGAACGGAGCTCGCTGATGAAGATGTCGTCGGCCTTGCGGAGCACTTCGAGGCGCTCCTTGGTGATGTCGCCGCAGACGCGGACCGCCAGGCCGGGGCCCGGGAACGGGTGGCGCCAGACCATGTCGTGCGGCAGGCCGAGGGCTTCGCCGAGGGCGCGGACCTCATCCTTGAAGAGCTCGCGCAAAGGCTCGAGCAGCTTCAGCTTCATGTGCTTGGGCAAGCCGCCCACGTTGTGGTGGCTCTTGATGGTGGCGGCCGGACCGCCGTTGGGCGAAAGCGATTCGATGACGTCGGGGTAGAGCGTGCCCTGCGCGAGGAACTCGACCTTCCCCTTCTTCTTGCTCTGGACCTCCTTGATGGAGCGCTCGAAGACCTGGATGAACTCGTGGCCGATGATCTTGCGCTTGCGCTCGGGGTCGGTGACGCCCTTGAGCTTGCGGAGGAAGGTCTCGGACGCGTCGACCACGCGGAGGTCGACCTTGAACTTGCCGCGGAACATCTGTTCGACCTGGGCCCGTTCGTTGAGGCGGAGCAGGCCGTTATCCACGAAGACGCAGGTCAGCTGCTTGCCGATCGCGCGCTGGATGAGGGCCGCGGCCACGGAGGAATCGACGCCGCCGGACAGTCCGAGGATGACCTGGGCCTTGCCGACCTTCTCACGGATCTCGCGGACGGCCGTCTCGACGTAGTCGTCCATCTTCCACGTCGGCTTACAACGGCAGATGCGGAAGAGGAAGTTGCGGAGGATGTCGATGCCCCGTTCGGAGTGGGCGACTTCCGGGTGGAACTGGATGCCGTAGAAACGGCGCTTCGGGTCCTCGATGACGGCGCATTCCGAGTTCTCGGTGGAGGCGACGGCCTTGAAGCCGCGCGGCAGGCGCGTGATCTTGTCGCCGTGCGAATTCCAGACGCGCAGCGGCGACTTGAGGCCTTGCAGCAGGTGCGAGCCCTTGCGGAAGGACAGGATGCCGTGGCCGTATTCGCGGTGCGAGCTGCTGGCGACGTTGCCGCCGAGCATCTGGCCCATCAGCTGGACGCCGTAGCAGATGCCGAGGACCGGCAAGCCCATCTCGAAGATGCCGGCGTGCGGGTGCGGCGAACCTTTCGCCTTCACGCTGTCGGGACCGCCGGAGAGGATGACCCCGACGACGCCGTCGGCGCGCAAGGTTTCGGGCGTGACGCCGAACGGGTAGATGCGGGAGTGGACGTTGCACTCACGGACGCGGCGCGCGATGACCTTGGTCAGCTGGGAGCCGAAATCGAGAATAGCGATGGACTGGGGGGCCATAGGGAAAAGTTAGGGGGATTCAGAACTTGAGGCGAACATTGTTCCAACCGCAGCGGGGGCAAGTGGCCTCCTCCCGGCGACGGGGCCGGACGAAGGTCAGGGAGCACCGGGTGCAGCAGAAGGCCGAGTTCAGGCGGCGGTGGTCGAACAGCAGGGCGTCCCGGCGGTCGTACCAGGCCTGGAGGCCGAACAACCCCAAGACCACCAGCCCAGCGACGAAGGCCAGGAAGACGCTGAGGTCGACGGGCTGAAGCATGGGAGGGGTGGAGAGGGGTTAAAAAGGCGAGACGCGCCGCCAGTGAAGGCGAACGCGTCTCGGATAGGCGCCTACGCCAGGGAGTTTAGGCCTGAGCGGCCGCTTCCTGCTTGGCCTTGGGCTTACGGGCCGTCTTGGCCTTGGGCGTCATGGCCGGAGCCTTGTCGTCCTTGCCCACGAGCTCGATCAGCGCCGTTTCGGCGGCGTCGCCCTTACGGTTGCCGATCTTGTAGATGCGGGTGAAGCCGCCGTTGCGGGCCAGGAACTGCTTGACGCGCTCGGTGAAGAGCAGGTGGCAGGCGTCCTCGTTGCGGATGCGGGAAAGGGCCAGGCGGTAGTAGTGCAGCTTGACGCTCTTGTCGCTGGCCTGCTCGGCCTTCTTCGCGAGGGTGATCAGGCGTTCGGCGAACGGACGCACGGCACGGGCGCGGGAGAGCGTGGTCGTGATGCGGGCGTTGGTGAAAAGCGCGGCCGCGAGGTTCGCGACGAGGGAGCGACGGTGGGCCGTCTTGACCCCCAGGACATTGTGGTGAGTGCGGTGACGCATGAGAGGAGGTAAGGATTAGGAGTTAACGCCCTTGTCGAGCAGACGCTCGTCGATCTTCTGGCCGAGGGACAGGCCGAGCTGTTCGAGCTTGGCCTTGATCTCGTTCAACGACTTCTTGCCGAAGTTGCGGTACTTGAGCATCTCCTGCTCGGTCTTCATCGCCAGTTCGCCGACGGTGTTGATGTTGGCGTTGTTGAGGCAGTTGGCGGTACTTGACGACGGTGACCGGGGAGAAGAGGGAGTCGACCGGGATGGAACCGATGGCCTGCTCGGCCTTCTTGTTCTCCTCGGCGGAAGCCCAGCTGCGGCCGACGCTCACTTCCACTTCGGCGAAGAAGCGGCGCTTGCGGTCGAGGGTGCAGATGACGGTGTCCGGGTTGACCAGGGACACCGTGGAGCCCTTGGTTTCGAACTTGATGTCGGAAGCCTTGATGACGCCGGTCTTATTGACGTCGATCGTGCCCTTGAAGGCCTCGCGCTTGTTCGCTTCCGTGCGGATGCGGACCTTCTTGAGGTTCAGGACGATCTCGGTGACGTCTTCGACGACGCCTTCGATGGGCTGGAACTCATGCTGGACGCCTTCGATGGTGACGGCCGAGATGGCGGCGCCTTCGATGGAGCTCAGGAGCACGCGACGCAGCGAGTTGCCGATCGTGTGGCCGAAGCCCGTCTCAAACGGTTCGGCAGTGTAGCGGGCGAAAGTGCCGGAAGCGGACGCTTCCTCTTTCTTGAGGCCCTTGGGGAGTTCGAATTTTCCGAGTCGCTTAGACATGGCGTGGGTTCCGTGAGGAGTGGCTGAGGGTTAGCGGCTGTAGAATTCGACGATGATCTGGACGTTGATGTCGCGCGGGAGTTCTTCCTTCGCGGGTTCGCGGACCATCTGGCCCTTGAGCTGGTCGGGCAAGGTGACGAGCCAAGCCGGGGCGGCGCGACCCTGGCCTTCTTCGATGGCGCGGGTGGCGAGCTGCTTGGAGGAGGTGCGGTCGCGGATCTCGATCTCGTGGCCCGGGGCCACGGTGAAGCTGGCGACGTCGACCTTACGGCCGTCGACGCGGACGTGGCCGTGGGAGACGAGCTGGCGAGCCGCGGAGCGGGAGTTGGCAAAGCCGAGGCGGAAGACGACGTTGTCGAGGCGGGTCTCCAGGATACGGAGGAAGTTGTCGCCGGCGACGCCGCCCTGGCGCTTGGCGCGCTCGAAGGAGAGGCGGAACTGCTTCTCGGTCATGCCGTACATCATGCGAAGCTTCTGCTTCTCATTGAGGCCGACGCCGTATTCGGAGACCTTACGACGGGTGGTCTTGCCGTGGATACCCGGAGGGTACGGACGACGCTCTTCACCCTTGGAGGTGGGGAAAATGTTCTGGCCGAAGCGGCGGTTGAGCTTCGTGGTGGGACCGGTGTAACGAGACATAGTAGTTATTTATTAGTAGAGGTGGCGGAGGGAAGGACCCGCCCGGGTTGCCATAACCGGACGGTGATGCGGAAAACGAAAAGGCTTAGACGCGGCGACGCTTGGGCGGGCGGCAGCCGTTGTGCGGGATCGGCGTGGTGTCGACGATCGAGGTCACGTTGAGGCCGAGGAGCTGGAGGGCGCGGATGGCGCTGTCGCGGCCCATGCCCGGACCCTTGACGCGGACGGAGACGTCCTTGAGGCCGTGGGCCATGGCGAGCTTGGCGGCTTCCTGGCAGACGACCTGCGCGGCGTAGGCGGTGGACTTGCGGGAACCGCGGAACTGGTGGCGACCGGCGCTGCCCCAAGAGATCACGTTGCCGTTGGCATCAGTGATGGTGACCTTGGTGTTGTTGAAGGTCGCGAGGACGTGGCAGATGCCGACGGTGATGTTCTTCGAGCCCTTGGCGCGGCGCACCTTGATCTCGCCGATTTCTTCGCCGAGGAGCTCCTTCGCGGTGATCTCCTTGCGCTCGGTGCTGACCTCAGGGGCGGCGGCCGCGGCAGCGGTCACGTCCGGCGCGGGGGCGGCGGCAGGGGCGGCAGCCTCAGGCGCGGCGGCCTTGGGCTTGCGTGCCTTGGGGGTCTTGGGGGCTTCTTCGCTCATCGGAAAGTAGGTGTAGTGGTTAAATGATTACTTAGCAGGAGCCGCGGCGACGCCGACGGTCTTACGCTTGCCCTTGCGGGTACGGGCGTTGGTGCGCGTGCGCTGGCCACGGACCGGGAGGCCACGGAAGTGGCGGAGGCCGCGGTAGCACTTGATCGCCTGGAGGCGCTTCAGGTTCTGCGCGATGTCGCGACGGAGGTCGCCTTCGCACTTGTAGCCCATGCGGACGATGTACTCGACGATCTTGTTGAGCTGCTCTTCCGACAGGTTCGACGCGCGCATGGCGGGGTCGAAGCCGAGGGCTTCGCAGATCTCCGTGGCGCGGCGGGGGCCGATGCCATAGATGTAGCGGAGCGAGTACTCTACTTTCTTGTTGTTGGGAATGTCTACGCCGAGGATTCGAGGCATGGTGTCCGTGCTGTTTGGAAGGTGGGAAAGAGGTCGGAACTTGAAGGTTCTGGGTGGATTTGGAAGCAAAAAATATACTTTATGGCAGGGTCAGGATTTCAGCCCCTTTTTCGGTCACCAAGACGGTGTGCTCGAAATGGGCGGAAACCTTGCCGTCGGCGGTCCGGGCGGTCCAACCGTCGGCGGCCATGACGATCTTATGGGTGCCTAAATTGACCATCGGCTCGATGGCTAAAGCCATGCCAGCCAAGAGTTTAGGTCCAGTACCGGCTTTGCCGAAATTGGGGATCTGGGGCTCTTCGTGCATCTTGCGCCCCACGCCATGCCCGACGAAGTCGCGGACGATGCCATACCCCTGGGGGGTAAGGGCGGCCTGGATGGCAGCCGAGATGTCCCCTACCCTGTTGCCCGGCTTCACGGCGGCGATGCCGGCATGGAGGGCGTTTTCGGTGTCCCGGCAAAGAGCTTGGGCTTCGGGGGCGGCCTTCCCGACCACGATGGTCCGGGCATTGTCGCCAATGAAGCCATCCCGGCGGACGACGACGTCCAAGGAGACGAGGTCCCCGTCCCGGATGATCCGGTTCGGGGCGCCGATGCCGTGGACGACTTCGTCGTTCACGGAAATGCAGATGTACCCCGGGTAGGTCAGGCGACCGACCACATAGCCATGGCAGGCGCTCTCGCAGCCATGCCGGGCCATGAGGCCACGGGCGGCCGCGTCCAAACCGGCGGTCGAGACGCCCGGGACGACCAAGGACGACAAGTCGTGGAGCACCCGGGCGGCGGCCGCACAAGCAGCCCGCATCCGGCTTACCTCCTCCTCCGACTTAAGATCGATCATCCGGGGAAAGGCTTACTTAGCGAACGAGCCCCAGTGGTTGGCGATCCAGGCGGCGACCCCGAGGACGAAGAGGACCAAGCAGGTCTTCTCCATCGAACCGAGGGCGGCGGCCGAATCAGCCGGACGCTGGGCGGGGGCCGGGACCGGCATGCTGCCGATGCGACCCTTCTTCAAGAAACCTTCGTAGTTACGCTGCAGGAGGTAGGTCTCGATCTGGCGCATCGTGTCGAGCATGACGCCGACGGTGATGAGGCCACCGGTACCGCCGAGGAACGTGGCCAAGCGCTGCGGGAAGCTGAGCTGCAGCATGAACAGGTCAGGCATCAGCGCGATGATCAGCAGGAAGAGGGAGCCGGCGACCGTGAGACGGGTCATCACGAAGTCGAGGAACGCCGCGGTGTGCTCGCCCGGGCGGACACCCAGGATGTAGCCGTTGTTCTTCTTGAGGTCGTCCGCGATCTGCACCGGACGGAACATGATGGAGATCCAGAAGTAGCTGAAGCCGAAGATCAGCACCGCGTAGGAGATGTAGTGGAACCAACCGCGGCCTTGGAAGAGGTCGGCCCAACCGCGGAGGAACTCGAGGGTCGGCGACAGCGTGCTCAAGGGATTGAGCAGCATCGGAGGGAAGCTGAGGATGGCGCCGGCGAAGATGACCGGCATCACGCCCGCGTAGTTCACCTTAAGCGGGAGGTAGTTGGTCTGCGCGCCGTACATCTTCTTCCCGACCATCCGCTGGGCGTACTGGATGGGAATCTTGCGGACCGCCTGGTTGATGGCGACCATCGCCGCGGTCACGAGGACGAAGAGGACGATCATGCCCAAAGCCTTTTCCCAGCCGTGGGCGTTGGCGGCGGCGGTGCCGAGCTTACCACCGAAGGTCATGTCGACGAAGCTGGTGATCGCGCCTGGGATGTCGGCGAGGATGCCGACGGTGATCAGAATGGAAGTGCCGTTGCCGATGCCGCGCTGGGTGATCTGCTCGCCCAGCCACAGCATGACGATGGAGCCGGCGGTGAGGAGCGTGACGCCGAGGCAGACGAAGAGCGTCTTGTTCTCCATCACGACGATCTGACCGGTGAAGCTGCCCAAGCCCAAGGCCTGGCCGACCTTGGTCGGATTGCAGAACGCGCCGAGGAGCAAGGCCGACTGGACGACGGCGATGAGGATGGTGAGGTAGCGGGAATACTGGGCGACCTTCTGGCGGCCGACTTCGCCTTCCTGCTGCAGACGGGCGATCGAGGGAACGACCGCCGACATCAGCTGCATGATGATCGACGCGCTGATGTAGGGCATGATGCCCAACGAGAAGATCGCGCCCTTGAGGAGCGCGCCGCCCGTGAACATGTTGTACATGGCCACCACGCCGCCCGACGCCTTGTCGGACATCGAGTGGTAGTAGTCCATGATGTCCTTCGGGTCGATGCCCGGGAGCGGGATGTTCGCGCCGATGCGCGCCACGAACACGAGGGCCACCGTCGCGAGCAGACGGGCCCTCAGTTCAGGAATCCTCCAGCAATTGGCAAAAGCCGAAAACATCGCGGAAGGCGTCTTTCCGGAGATTACTCAGCCTTCGCTGCCGCGACCGCGAGCTCGATGACCTTGCCGCCGGCGGCGACGATCTTCTGCTTGGCAGCTTCGGAGAAACGATGGGCCGAAACGGTGACGGCGCGGGTGATCTCGCCCGTACCCAGCACCTTGAGGAGCGGGGCGTTGGAGCGGAGCACGCCTTGGGCCTTGAACTCGGCGAGACCGAGGGTCTTGCCTTCGAGCGCGTCGATGTCGCGGAGGTTGACCACGGCGTAGTCGACACGGTTCACGTTCTTGAAGCCACGGTGCGGGAGACGACGGTAGAGCGGCATCTGACCGCCTTCGAAACCAGGGCGATGACCGCCACCGGAACGGGCCTTCATACCCTTGTGGCCACGACCAGAGGTCTTACCGTGACCGGTACCGCGACCGCGGCCGAGGATCTTGTGACGGTGAGTGGAGCCCTTGATGGCGGGCAGAGAATGGAGCTTCATAGTAGGGAGGTCCGCTTAAGCGCGGAGGGACTTGATTTGTTCGAGGGTGCGGAGCTGGGCGAGGCCGTCGAGGGTCGCCTTCACGATCGCCTGCGGGTTGTTCGAACCCATGGACTTCGAGAGGACGTCCTTCAGGCCGACCACTTCGAGGACAGCGCGGACGCCACCGCCGGCGATGAGGCCGGTACCCGGCGAGGCCGGACGGAGCAGGACGACGCCACCATCGGCGCGGCCGATGACTTCGTGCGGAATGGTGTTGTTGCGGAGGTTGACGCGGACGAGGGCGCGGTGGGCGCGGTCGGTGCCCTTGCGGATCGCATCGGGCACTTCCTTGGCCTTGCCGTAACCGACGCCGACGCGGCCCTTGCCATCACCCGCCACGACGAGCGCGGCGAAGTTGAAGCGACGGCCGCCTTTGACGACCTTCGAGCAACGGTTGATGTGGACGACCTTGTCGTTGTATTCGGAAGCGGGAGCGTCGTTGCGGTTGTCGCGACGGGGACCACGGGGGCCACCAGGGCCGCCCGGACCACGACGGTTGTTGTTGCCGCCCGGACCACGGCGTTCGCCGCCAGGGCCGGAACCGGCGTTACCAGCAGGGGCGGCCGGGGCCGCGGCATTCTTGGTTTCTTCGCTCATGGAATTTTATTAGAAGAGGAGGCCGGCAGCGCGGGCGGCATCGGCGAACGCCTTGACGGCGCCATGGTAACGACGACCAGCGCGGTCGAAGACCACGGTGGTGAGGCCGGCGGCCTTGGCCTTCGCGCCGAAGGCGGCACCGAAGGCGGTGGCACCCTTGACGGTCGGACGCAGCTTCTGGCCGCGGAGATCCTTCGAGGTGGTGGACGTGGCCACGAGGGTCACGCCACGATCGTCGTCGATCGCCTGGGCGTAGAGGTGGAGGTGCGTCAGCTTGAGGGCGAGACGCGGACGGGCGGCGGTGCCTTGCACCGTCTTGCGGATGCGCCAGCGGCGCTTCTGCGCGAGCAGGTTCTTCTTGGAAATATTCATGAAGGTAGGTGGCGTGCGGGTTAGGCGGTCTTCTTGCCTTCCTTACGGCGGACGTATTCGCCTTCGACGCGAACGCCCTTGCCCTTGTAAGGCTCGACCGGCTTGTAGAGTTTGATGGAGGCGGCGACCTGGCCGACCATGTGACGGTCCGCGCCGGAGATCACGAGCTTCGTGCCGTCGGTGACGACGACCGTGACGCCCGCCGGGATCGTGTAACGGATCGGGTGGGAGTAGCCGAGGGCGAGGTCAAGGACGTTGCCCTTGAGGGCGGCCTTGAAACCGACGCCTTCGATGAGGAGGGTCTTGCTGTAGCCCTTCTCCACGCCTTCCACCATGTTGCGGATGATGGCACGGGTGGTGCCGAAGAGAGGACCCGCGTCCTTCTTCTCGGAGAGGTCGGCGACCTGGACGACGGACTTGTCGACGGTCACGCCGATCTGGGCGGGGAACGTGTGCGAAAGCTTACCCTTCGGGCCTTCGATGGAGATGGTCTTGCCGTTGACCGCGACCTTGACGGAGGCGGGGACGGAGACGGGCTGTTTGCCGATGCGGCTCATGACTTGATAGTTGGGGGGTTGGTTACCAGACCTTGGCGAGGAGCTCGCCGCCGACCTTCTGGCGACGGGCTTCAGCGTCGGTCATGACGCCACGAGAGGTGGTGAGGATGGAGACGCCCATGCCGCCGATGACCTTGGGCACGGTGGTGTAGCCGGCGTAGACGCGGCGACCAGGGGTCGAGACGCGCTCGATGCTGGTGATGGCGGGGACGCCGGAGACGTACTTGAGGGTGAGCTCGAGGACGGGCTTTTCTTCGCGCTCAGCCTTACGGAAGCTGGCCAGGTAGCCGGACTCCGTGAGGATGCGAGCCACGCCTTCGCGGAGGCGCGACCACTGGACGACAACCGTGGCCTTCTCGGCCTTGGAAGCGTTGCGGATGGAGGTCAGGAAATCTCCGATGGTATCGTTAGAAGCGGACATAGTCGTTGCGGTCGGAGGTTACCAGGAAGCCTTGGTGACGCCAGGGATCTGGCCGCCGAGGGCGAGTTCGCGGAAGGTGATACGGGAGAGGCCGAACTTGCGGATGAACGCACGCGGACGACCGGAGATGGAGCAGCGGTTCTTATGACGAACCTTGGACGAGTTGCGGGGCAACTCGGTGAGCTTGCGCTGGGCAGCGTAGAACTCCTCTTCGGTGGTCTTCGGGCTGAGGAGGATCGCCTTGAGCTCGGCGCGCTTGGCAGCGTGCTTGGCGACGAGGCGGTCGCGCTTGAGGGCGCGCTGGATGACGGACTTCTTGGCCATACTGGTTTTGTAAGCTGGGGGTTAGGCCTTCGCGGTGGCGGCGGCTTCGGTGGCGGCGGAGGAGCGGCGGAACGGCATGCCGAGCATGCGGAGGAGTTCGCGGCCTTCGTCGTCGGTCTTGGCGGTCGTCACGATGACGACGTCCATGCCGATGTTCGCGCGCTGCGAACCGTCAGCCTGGGTTTCCGGGAAGATGGTGTGGTCGACGATGCCGAGGGAGTAGTTGCCACGGCCGTCGAGGCGGTTGCCGACGCCGCGGAAGTCGCGGATCATCGGGAGGGCCACCGCGGTGAGGCGGAGGAGGAATTCCCACATGCGGGCGCCACGGAGGGTGACCATGCAGCCGAGGGGCATGCCTTGGCGGACCTTGAAGCTCGCGACGCTCTTGGAAGCGTAGGTGATGACCGGCTTCTGGCCGGACAGCTTGGTGATCTCCTTCACGACTTCGGCCATGTGGGCCTTATCGGCTTCAGCCTTGAAGGCCGAATTGAGGACGATCTTGGTGAGGTTCGGGACCTGGTGGACGTTCTTGTAACCGCGGGCCTTGATGAGCTCGGGGACGACCTTCTCGAGGTAGACCTTCTTAAGGTAGGGCTTGGTAGACATCTTTGTGTAAATCTCGGGTGGTTTCGTCAGGGTTACTTGGCGGCCTTCTTAGCCGGCTTCTTGGCGCGACGGGCGTCCCAGAGGGAGCCGAGCATCACGTTGGAGCGATGGATCGGGGCTTCCTTTTCGGTGATGCCGCCGGTGCCTTCCTGCGTGCGCTTCAGGTGGCGCTTGACGAGGTTGAGGCCCTTGATGGTGACGCGTTCAGCGGCACGGTCGTAGGAGAGGATTTCACCGCGCTTGCCCTTGTCGGCGCCGGCGATGACGACGACTTCGTCGCCTTTCTTGATATCAGTCTTGGACATGGCGATTAAAGGACCTCGGGGGCGAGGGAGATGATCTTCATGAAGTTCTTGCCGCGGAGCTCGCGGGCGACGGGCCCGAAGATGCGGGTACCCTTCGGGTTGCCGTTGTCGTCCAGGATGACGACGGCGTTGGAATCGAAGCGCAGGTAGCTGCCGTCGTTGCGACGGATCGGGGCGACGGTGCGGACGATGACGGCGCGGACGACGCTACCCTTCTTGCACTGGGCGTCGGGGGTGGAGTCCTTGACGGAGCAAATGACGACGTCGCCGATGCCGGCGGTGTCGGTGATCTGGCCGAGGCGGCGGATCATCTGGACCTGACGGGCGCCGGTGTTGTCGGCGACGTCGAGTCGGGAAAGCATCTGTAGCATAAAAGGTAGTGTTTAGAGGTTATCCGTCGATCGACTGGGCGGCGATCTTCGCGGCTTCGACGACGCGGATCACGCGCCAGCGCTTGAGCTTGGACAGGGGGCGGGTCTCCATGATCTCGACCTTGTCGCCCACCTTGCACTCGTTCTTCTCGTCATGGGCGTGGAGCACGGTACGGCGCTTCACTTCCTTGCCGTAAACGGGGTGAAGGACGGTGTATTGGAAATTAACCTTCACGGACTTGTCGCCCGAACGGGTGGCGACGAAGCCGATGAGGGTCTTGCGGTTGGAGCGGGTCTCGGACATCGGAATGTGGGATTTTTAAGGGTTACTTGGCGGCGGTGGCCTTGGCCTTCAGCACCGTCAGGCATCGGGCGATGTCGGCGCGGAGGAAACGGAAACGGGCAGAGTTCTCGACCGCGCCGGTCGCCTTGCGAAGACGGAGCTGGAGGAGTTCCTCGCGGGCTTCGCGCACGCGCTTCTGGAGCTCAGCGGCGGCCAGGGGACGCAGCGCGGAAGCGGCGGAAGGCTTGCCTTTTTGGTAGGTACGCATCGGGAAAAGAGGTCAGTTATGGGTGAGGAAGGCCTTAGGCATCAATACTTTTCGAGTTCTTCGCGGGCCAGGAAGCGGCAGCGGACCTGCAGCTTGGTGTCGGCCAGGCGCATGGCCTCGCGGGCGACGGTGATCGGCACGCCGGCGACCTCGAAAAGCATGGTGCCGGGCTTGATGACGGCCACGTAGTACTCGACGCTACCCTTACCAGAGCCCATTCGGACTTCGGCCGGCTTCTTGGTCACCGGGGTGTGCGGGAAAACGCGCATCCACATCTTGCCCTTGCGCTTGAGGGCGCGGGAGATGGCGATACGGGCAGCCTCGATCTGGTTGGCGGGGATGCGGGCACGGTCCAGGGACTGGATGCCGAAATCGCCGAAAGCGAGGGTGTTGCAGGTCGTGGCATTACCGCGGATCTTGCCTTTGCGGTGTTTGCGCCACTTGGTGCGGGCGGGTTGAAGATTGGCCATGGAAGCGGGTCTTTAGTTCGAGGGTTACGCGGGCGGTTTAGAACTCGGAGTCCTTGGCGCAGATCCAGCACTTGATGCCGAGCTTGCCGTAGAGGGTGCGGGCTTCGGCGAAGCCGTAGTCGATGTTCTCGCGGAGGGTGTGGAGGGGGACGCGACCGACGCGAGCGGACTCGACGCGGGCGATTTCAGCGCCACCGAGTCGGCCGCCGAGGCGGAGACGGATGCCGTCGGCACCGTTCTGCATCGTGGACTGGATGGCCTTCTTCATGGCGCGGCGGAAGGAGATGCGGCGCTCGAGCTGGAGGGCGACGTTCTCGGCGACGAGCTGGGCCACGAGGTCGGGGCGCTTCACTTCGTTCACTTCGAGCATGACGTCGTCGGCCTTGGCCTTGCCGGCCACGGCGGCGATCTCCTCGCGGAGCTTCTTGAGCTCATCGCCCTTGCGGCCGATGACGACGCCCGGGCGGGCGGTCCAGATGCGGACGCGGACCTTGGAGCCGGCGCGTTCGATGAAGATGCGGGGCACGGCGGCCTGGCGGAGCTTTTCCTTGAGGAACTCGCGGATGCGGTAGTCCTCGAGGATGTTGCGGGCGAAGGCGCCATCGCGCTTCGTCGCGAACCAGCGAGATTCCCAGTTGCGGCGGACGGCTAGACGGAAGCCGATCGGATTTACTTTCTGTCCCATTGTGTGGTTTGTAAGGGGTTACTTGGTGGCCGAGCCCAGCGCGATGCGGATGTGGCTCATGGACTTGTGGATCGGGTGGGCCGAGCCGCGGGCGGCGGGCATCGAGCGCTTGAGCACCGGGCCCTGGTTCACCGTGGCGGAGACGACGACGAGGTCGGCGCTGGAGAGCTGGTGGTTGTTCTCCGCGTTGGCGATCGCGCTGGCCAAGGTCTTGGACAGGAGGCGGGCCGACTTGCGGGGGATGAAGCGGAGGAGCTGGACGGCTTCCTCGGCAGGGAGACCCTGGATCTGGCGGGCGACTTCGCGCACCTTCTGGGGCGACATGCGGGCAAAACGGGTGAGAGCGTGGACTTCCATGACGGTTATAAAAGGGTGGTTGGGTTAGATGCGGGGATTAGCGCGGAGAGTAACGGTGTCGCCCGGATTGATGCGGGCGCCGCCGTCGAGCGAGAGGATCAGGGCCACGGCGCGGTGCTCGGAAGCATCCGCGACGACGATCGAGCCGAAGGCCTGGCCGGCGCGGGAGACCGTGCAAACGGCACCCGGGCGGAGACCCGCGTCGTAACCGCTGGCGAGGACCACGAGGTCCGCGCTGCGACCGACGACGACTTCGACGACGTTGGCCTGACCATTCGACTCGGCCGACCCCAACGTACGGCTGCCCGCGCACACCGCGGCAGCGGAGGCGAGCAGGACCGACATGGAGAGGGCGAAGCGCATGAACAGGATTACTGGGCTTCCTTGCGAGAAGGCTGGGTGTGCTGGCGGAAGGTGCGCGTCGGAGCGAACTCGCCGAGCTTGTGGCCGACCATGTTTTCCGTCACATAGACGGGGACGAAGGCCTTGCCGTTGTGGACTTCCAGGTTGAGGCCGATGAAATCCGGGGTGACGGTCGAACGACGGGACCAGGTCTTGATCGGCTTGCGGCTGTTGGCCTTCTGGGCCACCACCACCTTGTCGACGAGATGCGGGTCGACGAAGAAACCTTTTTTACGAGAGCGTGCCATGTGCTTGGGTGACGTTTAAGGGTTAGACCTTCTTCACCTTGCGGCCGTTGCGGCGCAGGATGATCTGGTTGTTCGAAGCCTTGGCCTTGGTGCGCGTCGGGAAACCCTTCGCGAGCTGACCCCAAGGGGACTTGAGGTGCTGGCGACCGCCGCCACCCTTCTTCTTACCGCCGCCACCGCCGTTCGGGTGGTCGACCGGGTTCATGGACATACCACGCTGGCGCGGACGGATGCCCTTCCAGCGGCTACGACCGGCCTTACCGAGGCTGGCGTTGTGGTGATCGACGTTGCCGACGATGCCGACGGTGGCGCGGCAATCGGCGTTGATGTAACGCTGTTCGCCGGAAGGCATGCGCAGGATGGCGCGGTCGGCTTCGATGCCGAGGAGCTGGGCGAAGCCGCCGGCCGAACGGGCGACCTGGGCGCCCTTGCCGGGCTCGAGCTCGATGCAGTGGATGAAGGTCGCCGGAGCGATCAGGCGCAATGGCAGCGAGAGACCCGGAGTCAAACGTTCCTGCGGCTTGGTGGTGCTGACGACGACGTCGCCGACCTTGAGGCCATCCGGAGCGAGGATGTAGGTGTGGGTCTTGTCGGCGTACTCGAGGAGAGCCAGGTGGGCGGTGCGGTTCGGATCGTACTCGATGCGGAGCACGGTGGCCGGAGCGTCCAGACGGTCGCGGCGGAAGTCGATGGTGCGGTAGAGCTTCTTATGGCCTCCCCCGCGACGGCGGGAAGTGATGCGGCCGTAGCAGTTACGGCCCATGGCGCGGTGATTGCTCTCCGTGAGGGAGCGCTCGGGGCGACCAGGGTGCAGGCCCTCGGTCTTCACGCGAACGAGGAAGCGCGTGCCGGGGGTGATAGGACGATGGGTGACGATGGACATGGCTGGGTCTACTCCGAGAATTAGGCGAGGGAGATGACGTCGCCCTTCTTCAGGGTGACGATGGCGCGACGGGAGCGGGTCTCCTGGTAGACCGAGCCACCGCTGAGGCGGCTGCGGCGCATCTTGCCCTTGCGGACGAGGATGTTCACCTTGAGGACGGACACCTTGAAGGCGGCCTCGATGGCGGTCTTCACCTGGGCGCGGTCGCAACCGGGCAGGATCTCGAAGACGTACTTGTTGGCTTCAGCCAAGCCGGAGGCCTTTTCCGTGAGGATCGGGCGGCTGATGATATCGGAAGCGGGCTTCATTGTTCGATTAGTTCTTGGTGCGCTCGAGCACCTTGGTGAGGCCTTCAAGGGTGATCAGGACGCGGGGCGTCTTGACGAGGTCGAGGGCGTTGAGGTTGGAGGAGTTGGAGAACA
>RFQN01000300.1 GCA_009924965.1 Verrucomicrobiota bacterium | reverse complement strand
CTACCGTGGCCAAGCCCGCTGTCCTCACCCATCCGGAATCCCTGAAGAAGCCTGCCGGTCCTTCAGAATTCGCTAAACACCCCGTCAACGCGGCCCTATCCAAGGCCGAGAAGGTGGCGCTCTACACCAAAATGGCACGGATCCGCCATTTCGAGCAGCGCTGCATCCGCACCTACCAACAGGGTAAAATTGGGGGGTTTCTGCACTTGTACGTCGGCCAAGAGGCCGTCGCGGCCGGGACCATCTCCCTGCTCGGCAAGCATGACCACATCATCACGGGCTACCGCGACCACGGCCATGCCCTCATGGTGGGCATGAACATGAACGAGTGCATGGCCGAGCTCACCGGCAAGGTGACCGGTTGCTCCCAAGGCAAGGGCGGCTCGATGCACTACTTCGCCCCCGACAAGAACTACTGGGGCGGCCACGGCATCGTCGGCGGCCAGGCCCCCCTCGGCACCGGCCTCGCCTACGCCGTGAAGTACAAGGGCCTCAAGGGCTGCTGCCTCGCCTACATGGGCGACGGCGCGGTCAACCAAGGCGCCGTCCATGAAGCCTACAACCTGGCGGCCCTCTGGGACCTGCCGATGATCTTCGTCATCGAGAACAACGGCTACTCGATGGGCACCTCCCAGGAACGCTCCACCGCCCACCCGGGTTGCTTGGCCAAGCGCGCCGAAGGCTACGGCATGGCCTGGGACGTCATCAACGGCCACGACGTCTACGAAGTCCGCGCCAAGACGG
This sequence comes from Verrucomicrobiota bacterium, assembly GCA_009924965.1. Taxonomy (GTDB): domain Bacteria; phylum Verrucomicrobiota; class Verrucomicrobiia; order Opitutales; family UBA953; genus UBA953. Next base: position 1,297 of record RFQN01000300.1, on the reverse strand, counting down.
CCGCCGCCGTCCAGCGCGCCCATGAGGAATCCAAGCCGACGGTCCTCGAGATCTTCACCTACCGCTACTTCGGCCACTCGATGGCCGACCCGGACAAGACCTACCGCGACAAGGACGAGATCAAGGAATACCGCGAGAAGAAGGACCCGGTCCTGCTCTTCGAAAACGAGCTGCTCGCCGAAGGCGTGCTGACGCCCGCCACGCGCGACGCCATCAACGAAGCCGCCATGGCCGAGGCCGAAGTGGCCGCGACGTTCGCCGAGGAGTCACCCGACCCCACGGTCGCCGACATCACCAAGCACATCTATTGGGAAGAGGACAACCGCGGGCCGAACACGACCAGCCGCGGCACGATCATCTTCGAATAATCCCCTACCCGACCTTTTTTCATGGCTGTCATTACCTACCGCGAGGCGCTCCGCGCCGCGATGCGCGAAGAGCTCCAGCGCGACGAGAACGTCGTGCTGATGGGCGAAGAAGTCGCGCAGTTCAACGGTGCCTATAAGGTGACCGAAGGGCTCCTCAAGGAGTTCGGCCCCAAGCGCGTCGTCGACACCCCGATCTCCGAAGCAGGCTTCATCGGCCTCGGCATCGGCGCCTCCATGCTCGGCATCCGCCCGGTGATGGAACTGATGTTCTGGTCCTTCTCCTACGTGGCGTTCGACCAGATCGTGAACAACGCCGGCAACATCCGCTACATGTCCGGCGGCCTCATCAACTGCCCGATCGTCATCCGCGGTCCGGCCAACGGCGGCACCAACGTCGGCGCCACCCACTCCCACACGCCCGAAGCCATCCTGGCCTCGCACCCCGGCATCAAGGTCGTCTGCCCAGCCACGCCGTACGACGCCAAGGGCCTCATGAAGGCGGCCATCCGCGACAACGACCCGGTCTACGTGATGGAGAACACCATCCTCTATAACGACAAGGGCGAGGTGCCGGACGGTGACTACATCGTGCCGCTCGGCGTCGCCGACGTGAAGCGCGTGGGCACCGACCTCACCATCGTGGCCCACGGCCGCGCGGTCATCACTTCCCTCAAGGCCGCCGAGATCCTCGAGAAGGAGCACGGCGTCAGCGTCGAAGTCGTCGACCTCCGCTCCATCCGCCCGCTCGACGAGGAGACCATCCTCGCTTCGGTCCGCAAGACGCACCGCGCCCTGCTCGTCGAAGAGAACAAGCCGTTCTGCGGCGTCGACGCCCAGGTGGCCTACCTCATCCAAGCCAAGGCCTTCGACGACCTCGATGCGCCCATCGGCCGCGTCTCCTCCATCGATGCCCCGCAGATCTACTGCAA
>RFQN01000299.1 GCA_009924965.1 Verrucomicrobiota bacterium | reverse complement strand
AGGAGTGCAAGGCGAAGCCTTGCCCCTACCCGAGGCAGTCCTCCGTACTCCGTCATCTGCACTCTGCACTCCTCTAGGACAGCACGTAGTGCTATCCCTACCCTGCCCTACCTCCCGCCTACTTCTTGGCGGCGGCGGGCGGGCGGAGTTCGTCGGAGGTCCAGGACGCGTGCGTGGCGTATTGGTCGCGGAGGCCTTTGACGAACTTGGCGTCGACCGGTGAAGCGGTGTGCTCCCATTCGCGGCGGACATACGTCACGACAGCGGCGAGGTCCTCGTCGTTGAGCTGAGCCATCGGCGGCATGCTGAGGTCCCACGTGCGGCCGCCCACCTTCACCGGACCACCGAGCCCGTTCATGACAATGCGCGCGACAACGTCTGGCTTGCCGGTCACCCATTCGCTGTCGACCAGCGGCGGCGCGAGGCCATCCAGTCCGTAACCGTGCGGCTGGTGGCAAGCGGCGCAGAGGCCGTTGAAGATGGCACGACCGTGCTCGAAGGACGCCTGCTGGGCGGCGGTGAGGGGAACGACGACCGGCGGCTTCGGCGCGCCGGGCTTACCGACCCACATCACGCGTTCGTTTACGCCCGCCAAGGCGGCGGCGCCGGCCTTGTCCGTCAAGGCGGCGGTGAGCTTGGCCATCGCCGGCGGTTCGGCCGGGAGCCAAAGGAGCTTGGCGACCTTGCTCACGGCGGCGCCCTTGGTCGGCTTGGCCTTCGCGTCGCGGCCACCGCGATCCAAACCACGGACCACGGCCAACTGCATCGCCTTGTTGTCGAGCGAAACGGCGAGGTTGAGCATCTCTTCCATCGGGCCGGCCTTGCCGGACTGCGAGACCAGCATGGCGAGGGCCTCGACCACGAAACCCGCGCCGTCGGCATTGGCGGCGGTCGCCTGCGCGGCGACGAGCTTGGCCATCGCGGTCTCCTTGCCGCGCATCCCGGTGAGCGCGCCTTCACGGACCAGCGTGTTCTGGCCATGAGCCACGAGCAATTTGGCCAAAGCAACTTCTGCATCGGGCGAACCTGCGGCGCCGAGGCGAATGGCGCGGGTCTTCGGTAGCGTGGCCGGGTCGAGCGTGGGATAGCCGCCGCGCTGATACTTGGCATAGATGGCGCGGGAACCTTGGACACGGACAACGTAGCAGGTATCGTTGACCCGGTGGGTACAGTTGCCGCAGACGCTGGCGTAGTCGCCAGACTTCCACGCTTGAGCTGGAGTCTGGCCGGTGTCGGGCAGGATGTAGAGCTGATCCATGTCGCCGGTCTTCTCGTTGTCAGATCCGGCCGTAACAATGGCCACAATCGGGCGGCCGTCCAGCTGCGACGGCCCCTGATAGACGATGGCTCCGGCAAATTTGGTGGTGTGGGTCATGATGTGGGCTCCTCGTTTGTAAATGTGGATTTACATTTTGGTCACGCTACGTCTAATGCCAATGCGTGCACTGGTAGGCAGCGAGGCGGATTGATATCTCTCGCAGGGTTCTGGCGACGATGGCCGGGCGGTAGTCGGCGGCATTGACGCAGGGGAAGATGGCCTCCCATTGTCTGCCATTGATGCGCCGAATGTGCCAAACACCATGGGCGTGTCCGACATACTCGCCGCGACGAAAACCTGAACGTTCGATGTTGTGATACATGATGGGATGCCTCGTTTGTAAATTGGGTTTACATTTGGGGTTCGATGTTCGTCTGCGCTTCTTGCGCGAGGCGCCGTAGTGTACCGTAGACTTCACCGACCCCGGCGGCTGCCTCCCACGCTAATTCCGCCTGTTCCGCCCAGTCTGGGTAGGCATCCGCGAGGGCGGCCATCTTATCGACATAGTAGCCAAACCCCGCCTGCGCTGGGGTATAGCGGCATGCCGCCATGAATGCGGCACGGTAGGCTGCTTCGAAGTCTTCATAGGTCGTGTAGGTCGTCATGGGTTCCTCCGTTTGTAAATTGGATTTACATTCTGTTGGCTTACTGCTTGCGCGAGCGTTCCAGCGCAAGCAGCTGATCCGTAGCTTCATGAGCGGCCGTTTCGTTGCCGTCTTTGCACGC
>RFQN01000298.1 GCA_009924965.1 Verrucomicrobiota bacterium | reverse complement strand
GTGGTGAGGACGAGGTTGCCGCGGAGGCCTTGCTCCTTCCAGCTCTTGAAGGCTTCGTCGGCCACGAGGTAGCTGCCGGTGACGTTGAGGGCGAAGGTCAGGGCCCACTTGTCGTCCGGGATGTGGCCGGTGGTGTCGGGCGAGACGAAGATGCCGGCGGTCACGCAGATGGAGTCGAAGCCGCCGTAGGCGAGGGCGACCTGGTCGAGCATCTTGCGGATGGACGCGCGGTCCATGATGTCGCCGCCGAGGCCGATGGCTGGGCCGCAGTTGGACAGGCCGGTGCCCGCGACGCCGATGCCGAGGCCGAGCTTGTCGGTGATCTCCTTGGCCGTGGCTTGGGCGGCCTCGACGTTCTTGTCGACGCAGACGATATGGGCGCCTTCCTTGACGAGGCGATGGGCGGTCTCCTTGCCGATGCCGGAACCGGCGCCGACGACGATGATGACCTGACGGGCGAGCTCCTTCTCGGCCGGCATGCGCTTGAGCTTCGCTTCTTCGAGGAGCCAGTATTCGATGTCGAAGGCTTCCTGCTGCGGCAGGGAGACGTATTCGTCGATGGCTTCGGCGCCGCGCATGACTTCGACGGCGCAGTTGTAGAACTCGGCGGTGACGCGGGATTCGGACTTGTCCTTGCCCCAGGCGATCATGCCGAGGCCAGGGATGAGGACGACGGTCGGGTTCGCGTCGCGCATGGCGGGCGAGTTCGCGCGCTTGCAGGCGTTGTAATAGGCGGCGTAATCCTTGCGGTACTGCTCCAGGCCGGCGGCGAGCTTCGCCTTGAGGGCGGCGACGTCTTCGGCCTGCGGATTCCAAGCCACGTAGAGAGGCTTGATCTTGGTGCGGAGGAAGTGGTCCGGGCAGGAGGTGCCGAGTTCGGCGAGGCGCGGGGCATCGGCCGAATTCACGAAGCGGAGAATCTTCTCGTCATCCTGAATGGTGCCGACAAAGCGCTTTTCCTTCGAGACCTGGCCACGGAGCCAAGGCAGGATGGCCGCCAAGGCGGCGTGACGCTTCTCGGTTTCCAGGGTCTGGTACTTCGCGCCGCCGAAGGCCTTGGCGTCGCCGCCCTTGGCCTGGTACTTGGCTTCGATGTACGCAGCCGCCTGCTCGATCATCGAGAGGGTGAGCTCATAGCAGGCCTTGTCGTCGTCGGCCCACGAGATGAAGCCGTGCTGGCCCATCATGATGGCCTTAATGTCCGGCTGGGCGCGGGAGATGTCCTGCATCGCAAGGCCGAGCTCGAAGCCCGGGCGCATCCACTTCACGTAGGCCATCTTGCCGGCGAAGATCTGCTTGGTCAGGGCTTCGCAGTTCTTCGAAGCGGCGATGGAGATGATCGCGTTCGGGTGCATGTGATCGACATGCTTGCCGGGCAGGAAGCTGTGCAGCGGGGTGTCGATCGAGGAAGCGCGAGGATTCAGGTTGAAGGTCGTGTGGTTGTACATCGCGACCATGTCGTCTTCGGCCTGGGACTTCAGGCCCTTGTCGGCGCGCGCGGCGTAGACCGCCTGGAGGCCGATGAGCTTATCCTGGTAGAGGGATGAGAAATTCTCGCGCAGGCTGGTGCGGAGGTCGCCACCGGAGCCCTTGACCCAGAGCACCGGGGTGTCCTTGCCGGTCAGGGGGTCCTTCTCGATCAACTTGGACGACGTGTTGCCGCCACCGGTGTTGGTGATGCGCTGGTCCGCACCCAACTTGTTGGAGCGGTAGATCAGGCGAGCCACTGGATCGAGCTTCGCGGCTTCCGCGTCGTTCCAGAGGTGGGAGACATACTTGTAGGTAGACATGGTCTTGGCAGGTAAAGGGAAGGGAAGGGTGAGGCTTAAGCAGGTTTATGACTTCTTTAAACCATTAAACTTCACTAAGGCGTCGAGCCAATCAAGCGTTGGATTGGGTTTGTAAGTCACTACTTCAAAGGACTTTCGGACCACCCCGCGGAGGGCGTCGAGGTTCTTGAGCTCCTTCATGGCGACCGCCTGAACGAGAATATTACCCGCTGCGGTGGCTTCGACCGGGCCAGCGACGACGGTCCGGCCGGTGGCGTCGGCAGTGGCCTGGTTGAGCAGC
>RFQN01000297.1 GCA_009924965.1 Verrucomicrobiota bacterium | reverse complement strand
CCGAACTGGCGGTCAGGCTGGGAATGGCCAGTCCGGTGGGGTTCCGGTTTTCAACCGATGTCGGGGTGATCAGCGGCCGGATGGTCGGCGGGCTGCCCGAAATCGACCTTCAGTCGGCGGCCGGGCTCCGGGAAGATGCCGGGATTGGTCTGGAGGCCGGCGAGACCCGGATGGGCTTCGTGAATACGGGGGTGCCGCACCTGGTAGTCCTCGTGGGAGACGCCGATGGCGTGGACCTGATGCGGCGCGGTGGCGAGTTGCGGCACCATGCCAGCCTGGCGGCGGGGGCGAATGTGAACTTCGTCTCGAGCCGCCCGGACGGCCTTTGGCGGATGCGAACCTACGAGCGCGGCGTCGAAGGCGAGACCTTGGCGTGTGGGACCGGTTCGGCGGCAACGGGCATCCTCCTGGAGGCCTGGGGGCTGGCCAAGCCACCCATAACAATCCGGACGACCTCCGGCCGGGACGTCATGGTCGGTGTGGCCCATCGGGACGGCGCTGCCTGGCCGTCGCTGCGTGGGGAGGGACGCCTCGTGTTCGCCGGCGAGCTGATCGATCTGGGCTGACTTCTCCACATGCTTGTTGCTTGATACTTTACATAATACATATTATACGTAGATGTGCAGAAGGAGAAGTAAGAAGGGAGACCAAAGAATGGCCTCCCTATCTCCCTATTCTGAAGGACTTTAGGCTTTCTACTTCGACGCAGCCTTGGCGTCGAGTTCGCCAACCCTGACGCGGGCCTCGTTGATCACCGGAGACTCACGGTTGGCCGCCAGTTCGGCCCAGATCTTTCGGGCGTCGGCCGACTTCCCTGCGATACCAAGGACCCGCGCCGCCTCGGCCTTGTAGAGGTCCTTGTCCGCCGGGAACCGGGACAGGTCCCCAGCCTTCAGGTAGTGCTTGGCGGCCTCGTCGTACTTCTTGGCGTCGGCCAGACCAGCCCCGATCATCTCCTCGATTTCGGCCCGAAGGACGTCCGGCGCCGAGCCCTGGACGTCGGTCAACTGCTTGACCCCGGCGTCGTACTTGCCCTCGCCGTAGGACATCTGGGCCAGCAGGATCGCCGCCTGGGCCGCGCCGGTGGTGCCCGGGTACCGGGCGATCACCTTCTCGAGGTCGGTCTTGGCCAGCGGCGCGTTGCCGGAGTAGAACGAGGTCGCCCCCTGACCGTAGGCGGTCTCCGCCCGGTCTTCCTTCAGGCGCGCCGACTGCTGCCAGAACATGACCCCGGCGATGACGACGACCACCGCGCCGGCGCCGATGGAAAGAGGCTTGGCCCGGGCGACAACCCAGTCCTTGATGGCATCGGCGTCGAATTCGCGCTCAGGCGCGGACACCGGAGATGACGTTCCCATGGTTGCTCTATTGAAGGTGCGAAAGACCGCTAAAGATAACCGCGGCGGGCCAGTTGTGGCAGCGTCACGGCCGGGAGGCGCCCCCGGCCTGACTCGAACAGGCGACCTAGCGTTTAGGAAACGCTTGCTCTATCCAGCTGAGCTACGGGGGCGTGCCGGAAGGCTAGTCCGTCCCCAAGCCCCCCGGTAGTCTGGCCTCAGTACGACACGAGAGACGAAATCGGGCGCCCGCCTAGCCGCCCGCGTCCGCCGAGTGCCGTCAACTCGATCATGAAGGCGCAGGCCGCGACGATGCCGCCTGCCCGCTCGACCAGGCGGCAGGTGGCGCCCGCCGTCCCGCCGGTGGCCAGGACGTCGTCCACGACGAGTACGGACGCGGCGGGCTGCAGTGCGTCGGAGTGGATCTCGAGCGCATCGGTGCCGTATTCGAGCGCGTACTCCTCGCGGATCGCGCGCCACGGCAGCTTGCCGGGCTTTCGGACCGGCACGAAACCGGCCCCAAGGGCCTGCGCAATCGGCCCCGCAAGGATGAATCCCCGGCTCTCGATCCCCACGACATGGGTGATCCCGCTCCTGGCGTACGGCGCGGCGATCGCGGCCGTCACCTCGCGGAACAACGCCACGTCGCGAAGCACCGGCGTGATGTCCTTGAAGAGGATGCCCGGCTTCGGGAAGTCCGGGACTTCGCGAATCGCGGCGCGCGCGGCGGCAGCCGTAAGTTCGGTGTGCGGATCGGTCATC